>NZ_JBGCCT010000022.1 GCF_041260665.1 Catenulispora sp. GP43
GGTGAGCCCATCCGCGAACCAGTAGTGCACTACGGCCCGTTCGTCATGAACACCGAAGACGAAATCCGCCAGGCCCTCGCCGACTTCCGCGCCGGCAAAATGGGCGTGGAACCGACCGACCCCATCCCGCACATCCAGCCCGGCGACACACCGCCCCCGGCGGGACAGCCGGACTGAGCAGCACCGACGAACCAAACCCCGACGCAAAATAGGAAGACAGGACCATGAGTGCCGACGTCCCCGCGATCGAGGTAGTGAACAACAGCCACGAGCACCGCTACGAGATCCTCCGCGATGGAGCACTCGCGGGCTTCACCGAGTACCGGGTGCGCGGAAACCGCGTCGTGTTCATCCACACTGAGATCGACGACGCCTTCGCCGGCCAGGGCCTGGCCGGCATCCTGGCCCGCCAGGCCCTCGACGCCGTCGCCGCCACCGGCGCCACGATCGTTCCCGTCTGTCCGTTCATCGCGTCGTGGCTGCGTAAGCATCCTGAGTTCGAAGGCAAAGTCAGCTGGGACGACGCCGATCGCTGGATCGCCGGCGACCATTTCTTGAGCGACCCGGTGGGCTCCGACGGCGTTTGACGGACGACGTCAGGATCAGCTCCGAGGCGGCTTGCAATGGCCATCGGTGGCTGGAGGTCCAACCGTCGGCGCTGGTGATCTCTGGGCGGTGGGCCGGGCCACCCGGTCCGGCCCGCCGCCGGTTGTGCGGGGGCTGTCAGGCGGTGGCGATGATGCCCAGCTGCTGGAGGACCTTGACGCCGTCGTCGAGGCCGAGCTCCTCGACGATGAGGCCGTTCTGGACCTTCAGGACGGTGGTGCCGGTGAAGCGCAAGGTCTTGCCGGAGGCGGTGGGCACCGAGCCGATGGGGAGGTCGTCGAAGACGATGGCGCCGGTGTGGGTGCCGCCGCCTTCCCACTGGCCGACGATGTAGTCGCCTTCGCCGATGAGGTCGGCGGTGCCCCAGAAGTTCAGGTCCGGGAAGGCGGTGCGGAACTTGGTTGCGAAATCGCGGACCTGGTCGCGCCCGCGCATCGGCTGGTGCAGGGAATATTCAAAGCGGATGTCGGGGTGCGCGAGCTCGTCGATGACCTTCGGGTTCCAGGGGTTGCCCCAGAACTCGGTGAACCAGCGCCCGACGATGTTCTTGTTCTCCTCGACCGACATGGTGTTGTTCCGTTCTTTGCTTGGCGGTGGCCGGTGGGCTCCCGCATCGGTTGTCACTGGGAAGACGGTGCCGAACGTCGTCGCGTGAGATCGGATTCGAAGATTGTTGGAAGGGACCTGATGCCCGCGGCCTCCGGGCGCGGTCAGCCGCGGGCATCGTCCGGGCCGGGGTCCCGGATACCTGGAAGACGTTGCGCAAGGCTCGAACGTGAGGCAGCACCCACGACCCTGGATCGTGGGTGGTGCCGGTTGCGGAGCGCGGTGGAGCGGGTGGGGGTCTAGGCGAAGGTGCGGGGCGGTGGGTCGGTCAGTCCGGTTGTGCGCATGGTGATGTTGATGCGGCCTTCGGTCAGGCCGCAGTCGTCGGGGGCGGTGCCGGCGTGGATCTTGGGGACGCCGTGATAGGCGAGGCGGGATTCGCCGCCGAAGACGAACAGGTCGCCGGAGCGCAGGTCCAGGTCGGTGTACGGCTTGGTGCGGGTGGTGGTGTTGCCGAAGCGGAACGTGCAGGTGTCGCCGATGGACAGCGACACCACCGGTGCGAGGCTGGCTTCGTCCTTATCCTGGTGCATGCCGAGGCGGGCGTCGGTGTCGTAGAAGTTCACCAGCGCCGCGTCCGGGGTGTAGCGCGCTACGAGGTCGTTGGGGTGGCCGGTGTCGTGTAGGGCGCGGCGGCCCAGGCGGATCATCCAGTCCGGGAGCGGGAGCACGGCTGCGCCGTTGACGTCGTCGGCGGTTCGGCTGTACCGGTAGGGCTGCCAGTGCCAGCCCAGGCATACTGTGCGCACGCTCATCCGATGTCCGCCGACCGAAGCCGCGCGGATCGGAACAGGCCCGGCGGCCCATTTGCGGAACTGCCCGACGATCCACGCCTGCTGAGATCCGGTCAGCCAGCCGGGTACCAGGTGCGCGCCGGGAGCGGGGCTGATCGGGTCGCGTGGCTCGGCCGGCAGGTCGAAGAGGGCTGTCATCACCGCTCCGGCGTCAGGACGACCCGGCCGTCGCCGGCGACGCTCCAGCCGGTGCCGTCGGCGGCGGCTCCGGACAGGCCGCGCAGGTGGTGCGTGCCGACCAGGGCCAAGGCGGACGGGCGCCCGACGGCGGCGGTGGCCAGCGTGCGCTCGGCACGCCAGGCCGTGGACCACAGCAGCCGCCGGGTCATCTGCGCCCAGCCGGTCTCCGGCCCGGTCACCACCCACAGGTCGGCCGGGGCCTCGGCGAAGCGTTGGGCCTGCCGCAGCCAGGAGGCCGCCGTCTCCGGCCAGCTGACCATGGCCGCGACGGTGCCGCCGACGGCCTGCCAAGCGTCCGCGATGGCGTCCGCGGCGGCCAGGGCCGCCGGGGTACGGCCGGAACCGACCGCGATGGCTCGCGCCCCGCGCGCGCGGGCCAGCTCGACGAGCGCGCTGACCTCGAGCTCTGTGACACCCGGCTCCGGACCCAGCTGCGGCGGCCAGGCCAGCAGGGGACTGGTCACGGTGTCCATGCGATGTCTTCCTCTCGGGCAGTCTTCCACGCCTGATACCGCTCCGGGCAGCACACGGCGCACGGCCGATACCCGGCGGCGACCGCCGTGGCCTCGTCGGCGAAGAACACCCGCCACGCGACGTAGCCGCCGGCGGCGATGGCCCGCAGTGCTGACGGGCAGTCCAGCCGTCCGTAGATCTTGGAGCGGCGGTGGCCGCCCCAGCTGGCCTTGTCGAGCGAGCGAAGGGGGCTGCCAGCGGGGCCGAAGAGCGTGTACGGACCGGTGGTGATCACGACGGGGATTATGTGGCGTCGTGAAAGACCAGGGCCAGGGTGTGCCGTCTGCCCGTGCGGACGAGCTCGGCGGCCACCGCGGCCCAGTCCGCGGCCTGGACCCGCCCGGCCCACGCGCGGCCTGGGGTGGTGATCGTCCGGGTGGTCATGCTGCGGTCTCCAGCTCCAGCAGGGTCTTCTTGGCTTCCAGCCCGCCGATGTAGCCTCCCAGGGTGCCGTCGGTGCGCAGCACGCGGTGGCAGGGGACGACCACCGGCAGCGGATTGGTGGCGCAGGCGGTGCCGACCGCCCGCACCGCATTGGGGTTGCCGACCAGCTCGGCGACCTCGCGATAGCTGCGCGTCCGGCCGTAGCCGATGTCCGGCAGGTGCCGTTGCACCAGCTGCCGGAATCCCTTGGACAAAGACAGATCCAGCGGCAGGTCGAACGTCCGACGTCGGCGGTCGAAGTATTCGTCGACCTCCCGGGCGGCCTCGTCGAGCCGGCCGGGGGCGCACAGGATACGCGGGCTGACCTTGTCGGCCAGCCTCTGCAAGACCAGGTCGTGGTCCTCGATCGCGTAGGCGACGCGGATCAGGCCCCTGTCGGTGGCCGCCAGCAGCAGCCGCCCGACCGGGGAGTCGACGATGGTGTAGGCGACGTCCACCAGGGCCGCGGACTGGGCCTCGGCCTCCAGCCGGCGGTGCAGCCGGGCCAGAGTCTCAGGGCCGACGGGAGCCGACAGCATGCTCAGTACGTCTTCGCGCCGGATGTCGTTCATTTCGATGCTCCTCTCGTGGTCGCGCCCGGAAACTGTTTTCGCAGGTTCTTCAACCCGTCCGCCACGGCGCGGCGGGCCGCCGCGACGGTCCCGCCGATGATCGCCGCGATCTCGTCGTGCGGCATCCCCGCCAGGTAGCGGAACGTCACCGCCTGCCGCTGCTTGTCCGGAAGGCGCCCCACCGCCTCCCACAACTCCCCGTCGGCGTGCCCGGGCACGCCCAGCGAACTGACTGTCTCCGGCAAGTCCTCGACCGGCAGCGGCTGACGACCGGCGGCGCGCAGCACGTCGATCGCCTTGTGCCGCGCGATCGTCACCAGCCACGCCTCGACGTTCGCGGTGTCCGGCAGCTCCGGCCAGGCCCGCATCGCCGCCAGGAACGTCTCCGACCAGGCGTCGTCGGCGTCGTGCGTACCCAGCAGTGCCCGACACACCCGCAGCACAGTGGCGCCGTGCTGCTCGACTGCCTTCTCGAACGGTTCCTTCATGCTGTTCCTGTCGCAGACGCGGTACGCGGACCTGACGTATTCGAAGAGTTCAGGACCGCATCAACCTGGCCCATGCCGCGCCGGCTTCCTGGCGGTCGGCCACGATCGTGACCTCGCCCACGGTCGTGTCCACCACCGGATGCCGCACGTTCACGATCTTGCCTTCCCCTGAGTCATCTGCTGCTCTGAAGACGGCCACGAAGGTGAAAACGTGAGATGCGGCTTTCCGACACGGCGCTGGCCTAATCAGCCAAAGGAAACGAGGAGGCACCAAAAGAGAGGCTTGGACAAAGCCCCCGCTCGTCATGGGTCGCAGACCTGGCTGCGCGGCTGCGCAGGGTCGAGCTTTCGGATCTCGAGCAGGTCCAGGCCGAGCGCCTCGATCTCGGCCAGCACGCCGTAGAGTGCCGACTGGTCCAGCAGGCCGGTGAGTACGGTGTGCGCGCCGTGATGCCGGGGCGCCAGTGTCGGGAACGCCGACAGTACCGAGGCGCCGAGGTGTCCGTTGATCCGGATCAGGTATGCGGCGGGCGTCGGGTCCATGACACCATGATCAACGGTGGGCCGGTGACGCCGCACCACCGGAATCCGGTGACCCTGGGCTGGGAGGTCAGCGTTGGGAGGTCAGCGCGAGCGGCGAGCGGCCAGCAGTCGCAGTTCCCGGGCGCGCCGCACGGCCGAGGATCGGTCACGGACCTGGAGCTTGGAGTAGATGCTGCGCAGATGCGTGTCGACGGTGTTCAGCGAGACGGACAGTTCGCCGGCGATCTCGGGCCGGGACAGGTTCGTCGGCAGATATCGCAGCACCCTGAGCTCACCTGGGCTGATTTCCTCCGCCGGCGGTTGTGCGGACTGCTCTTTGGCCGCCGGTGATGAGCCGCGCAGGATGTCTAGGATGTCGGCGAGGAGCGCCCCATGTGCTGTCTGGTGCCCGGGGAGCTCCTCCAGCAACTGCTGGGAGCCCGTCATCGCGAACGGCAGGACGAGCCTGTCGGACTCCGCCAGGGCCAGCGCCCGTTCCGCCGCGTGGTTCGCTGCTTGCCGGTCGCCGATCGCACGATGGGCGAGCCCGGCGAGCAGGTGTGCTTCAACGAGCGTGACGTAACCGAGGACCGGTGCCTTACCACTGAGAACATCATGCACCGCGTCCAGGGCTCCGGCCGGATCGCCTTCCACGAGGCAGATCACGGCGCGGGCGTTACGGATCTCACCGGAGCCGGCCCGCTCGTCATCGAGCGCTGCCAGGGCGGCGCGGGCTTCGCGCGGCGATCCGAGGCGGGCTTGCGTGGCGAGCCGCCAGCCGGTCATCTGGCTCGCCAGGGCTTGCGATCCCGCCAGCTGCGATGCCAGGTGCCCGGCCGTGCCGAACTCCTCGAGCGCCGCGGGCAGGCGGCCGCGCCCGGCGTGCAGCATCCCGGCCGTCTGGTGCAGCAGCAGCCTGATGTCCGGCCCCGTATCTGTTTGCAGAGCCTGCTCGGTGCGCAGCAACCACCGCTCGCCTTCGTCGAACTCGCCCAGCAGCACCATCGAGCCGGCGAGCGTCATCAAGGCGGGCGCGATCACCGGTTCTGATCCCCAGCCGTACCGTTCGGCGAGCTCGATCGCCTCGCGGCAGCGCTGCTGGGTGGTGGCGAACGAGTCGCTGTCCGGCAGGTCGGCGCCGTGGAAGATGTGCGCGAAGCTGAGCTGCGCCAGGCAGCCGACTTCCAGGTACGGCCGGCCGATCTCCCGGGCCAGCGCGGCGCCTTCCTTCAAGTGGCGTACGGCGTCCGGCAGCCCCAGGGACCATGCCTCGGCGGTCCCCAGGTTCATCAGCGCCACCGCGCGCAGGTCGCTGTCAAGGGCGATGTCCTCGTCGGACTGCCTCTCTTGTGCAGGGGCCGCAAGGAACCACATTCCTTGCGGCCGATTGTTCGGGGCGATCGATCTGGTCCTCAGGTCCTGCTGGAGGCGGCGGACCGTAGGTCGGCCAGGCGCGGGATGAGCTTCAGCGCGGTGCCGCTGAGAACCGCACTGCGCTCGGTGTCGGTGAGTTCCTCGCTGTGCTCGATCTGCCGGCGGCAGTCCACGGCCATGTCGTGGCGCAGGTACGGGTAGTCGGTTCCGAAGACGACGTGGTCGATACCCACGACCGAGCGCAGATGGCGCAGCACCGGGTCGGTCCAGGACAGCGCGGTGTCCCAATACAGCCGCCGGAATGTATCGGCCGCGCTGGTGCGGTCGGCGCCGCCCGGAATCACGTCCATCGCGTCGACGATGCCGAACCGCCCTGCCAGATACGGTACCGTGCCGCCGGCGTGGGAGATCACGTACTTGACGTCCGGAGTGCGGGCGAATGTGTTGCTGTAGTGCATGTGGGCGACAGCCCGGGTGGTGTCCGCGGTGAAGTCGATCAGTGAGTCGGGCAGGCCGAGGGCGTGCGCGGCGGGATCGGGCGAGGCGTTCGGGTGGATGAAGACCACAGCCGCGCGGCGTTGCAGCTCGTCGAACAGCGGGTCGAATCGTCGGTCGCCGAGATACGTGCCGCGCGCGTTGCTGAACAGAACGACACCGTCCAGGTGTAGTTCGTCGAGCGCGTATTCGAGTTCGGCCAGAGCGCCGTCGACGTCGGGCAGCGGCAGAGCGGCGAAGGCGGCGAACCGCTCGGGGTGCTCTCGGATCTGGGTCGCGGCCAGTTCGTTGCACCGCCGCGCAAGGGTGCCGGCCGCGGCGTCGTCGCCAGTGTGCACGCCCGGAGTGCTGATCGAGGTGACCGCCACGTCGATGCCCGCCTCGTCGAGGAAGTCCAGGGCACCGGTCAGCGACCACGGCGGCGGCGCGATGCCGCCGACCGGATCGTCGGCTTCGTTGGTGGCCTGCCAGAAGAAGTCCGGCAGCATGTGGTGGTGGATGTCTACCGTGAACGTCACGGAGGTGTCTCCTAGCGTTTTCGGGGGCTCTCGGCCGAATGTCGCCTCGGTCGTGGTCCGGCGCTGACGCGGGGGTCAGGATCGTCCGGCGGCCATCGCGTGGGCGATGACGCTCTCGTTGCCGGTCGCCCATTGGACGGTGAACGTCAGCCCGGCGATCCGCCAGCCGTCGGGCGTTCGCTTGAGCTGGTAGTCATGACGGCCGCCGACGGTCCAGACAGGGCCGCCCGAAGCGTTGGCGAACACGTGCGTGCCCTGCATGTTGGCCCCGCACGTCGCCTCGTCGCCGTCGAGCCTGATCACCTGCGAGGTGATCAGGTGATGGACCGCATTGAGGTTCTGAAGAGTCTGGCGCCATCCGTCGACGAACTCGGCGGCGCTGACACTCACGGGCTCACCACCGGTGAGAGAGGTCCGGTCGTTGTGGACCGTGTCGGTGAACAGCTGCTCGAGCGCGTTCCAGTCGCGCGCGTCGAGCAGCGGCGCGAGGCGGCCGATCAGGTCGAGGATCGCGAGGCGGTCTTCGGTCTCGGTGGTGTCGGTGGCTGACGTGCTCGGGGCCATGCTTGCTCCTTTGTCGTCGTGCCGTGAATCAGGTCGAACGTCCGTGGCAGCTGCTAGGAGGTGGCGCTGTCCCGGGCGGACAACGCCGCGAAGTCGATCGTCCCGGCCTGCAGCTTCGCGTCGTGTGGCGCGCTGTCGCCGCCGTCGGTGATGTAGATCGTGTCTCCGCGGACCGCGGTGTCGGTGGGCGAGTCCAGCCCGTCGGCGGCGGTCAGGACGACCTTCGACGTTCCGTCCGGGTAGACCGCGGCGATCTCGTCCTGGCCGTTGAGGGCGACGAACGCCACGTCGGAGAAGACGGACGGGAACTTGAAGTCGTCGATGCCCGCCAGATCGCCGGCGACCACCTTGATCGGCCCGGGGGCGCCGGTGGCCGTGACGGGTATCCGGAGCAGGGTCTGCCGGTCGGTGTTGGAAGCCCACACCGTGCCGTCGTGGTAGGTGACGCCGTTGACTCCGAAGTGTCCCGGACCGGCCACGGCCGGGGCGAGCGCGGGGTCGACGAGCCAGGCCGTCACCGGACCGCCCGCGCTGGGAACGGTCCAGATCGTCCCGGTCAGGCTGTCGGCGGCGTACAGGTTCCGGCCCGCCGCGTCGATCGTCAGTCCGTTGAGGAACTGGCCGGCCGGCAGCGCGCCGAAGCGCTCGGGGGTGCCGCCGGGGGGCAGCCGCCAGATACCGGAGCGCGTCGGGTCCTGGGAAAGGACGTTGTAGTAGACGGTGCCGTCGCAATCGCGGGCGTTGCCGCCGATCGCTTCTCCCGGCAGCCCGGTGACCAGGACCGTGCTCTGTCCGGTCGGGCTTATGCGCAGCAGCTCTGGCGGCTGGCCGGTGAGGAAGCCGAGCAGGGAGACGGTCAGCGAGCCGTCCGGGTCGACGGTGACGTTCTCCGGCTGGCCGCCCGCGGCGTAGTCGAACGTCGCCACCGTGCTCACGTTCGTGATGATGGGTTTGGTGGCACCGGAGCCGGTCGTGGCTCCGAGCGCGGACGGAGCGCCGAAGGCGACAGCGGCCGGCACGGCGAGCAGCGCCGCCGCGACCCGGATACTGAGACTTCTGCTGTTCATGGACGTTGTCCCTTCGTCACTATTGGTCTTGCTGGCGCTGAGGGCTGAAGGCGTAGAGCTTGTTGTTGTTGAGCACCGGGGTGCTGGAGCCAAGGCAGAAGACGCCGCAGTAGCCCGAGCCCCAGTAGACGGACCCGTTCGAGATCGCCGCTCCGCCGCTGACCGATCCGCTGCTGGCGAAGCTCCACAGGATCCGACCGGACGCGGCGTCGAGGGCGTACATGTCGGTGCCCGTGGCGTCGAGCGATCCGGCGTAGACGACGCCGTTGGCGGTGTTCGTGAAGGAGACGTCGGCCGCGCCGGTGGGGTCAGGGGTCTGCCAGAGGATCTTCCCGGTGGCCGGGTCCAGCGCCGTCCACGATCCGGCGGTGGCCGTCTGGCCCGCGTAGGGCCCGGATCCGCCGAGGGTGTAAGGGGTGTGAGCCACGTCGGCGAAGGGGACGTAGACACGCTTGCCGTCGCTGGCCGTGCCCCATTCGATCCCGGTGCCGGGACCGACGGGGGTCTGCCAGGCGACCTTGCCGGTGGCCGGGTCGACGGCCCAGTAGACGCCGCTCTTCTGGCCGATGCCCAGCAGTTGCTCGGGCTGGCCGGTCTGCGGGTTCGTCGTGGTGAACAGGTTCGGGCCAGAGCCGAAGTCGTAATCCGGACCGCTGGGCTGGGGGATGGTCCACAGGTCGGCCGACAACGTGTGGTCGGCCCAGGCCACGGAGCCGTCACCGAGACGGAGCGCGAGGATCGAGTCGAGGTAGTCGTCCGCGGCCGCCGGGGTGCAATCGGTTTGGCCCGGTGCCGCGCAGACACCCGCGGGCACGTTGTAGTTGTTGCCGGTGCCGGTGTACAGCAGCCCGCGGACCGGATCGATCACCGGGCTGGAGTCCCACACGGCGTTGCCGGTGTAGCCGCCGGGCAGATTGGAGTCGCTGTCGCCGTTGTTCGACGGCACGGTGTACACCTTCCAGCGCGTCCGGCCGGTCTTCGCGTCGATCGCCGCGATCGCTCCGCGGAAGGTGCTGGTGGTCGTCGCCTCGCCCTTCGAGGAGACGCCCTGATAGATGACACCGTTGTAGACCACCGGTGATCCGGTGATCCCGGCGTCGGGATCGGAGTCCACTGGAGAGGACCAGATCAGATTGCCGGTGAAGCGGTTCACCGCTATTTCCCTGGCCCCGGCCGTGCCCGGCTGCAGGAGCCAGCCGTCACCGAGGATGAGCTCGTCGCCGTACACGGCCGGGCTGGTGCGGGACACGTCGCCGGCGACACCGGTGTAGCCGGAGATGTCATGCGACCACAGGACGGTCCCGCTGCCCGCGGCGATTGCCCAGAGTTTGCCGCCGAAGTCCGGGACGTAGACGACACCGTCCGCGACCGTGGGGGTCGCCGACACGGCACCGGCCGTGGTCAGCGTCCAGCGCGGAGCCAGGGTACTTACGTTAGCCGGAGAGATCACGTGCTCGAACGGCTGGCTGTGGGTGTCGAAGATGTTCTGCCCGGCCGACGTCCAGTCGCCCGGCGCCCCGCCGGTACCGGCCGCGGCCCCCGCGGCGGGGAGCGCGAGCAGGCCGGCCGCCAACGCGATCAGGGTTCTGCCACGGGCCGTGCCTTTTCCTGCCGGACGGGATGTTCGGATCGCCATGATGCTCCTCGAAGGGGAGTGGCCAAGGGTCGCGCTGACAAGCCCAGGCTCACCGCCGGCGTGGTGAGCGGCCATCACCGGATCCGGGTGATTCGCACCGATGAGCGGGCTCCCCGGCAACAGTGGGCCCACCGGCCCGGGCTGCCGTTGACACGGGTGACAGAGTCCTGATACCGAGTAGATCATGGCGTCCATAGCAGGTGAGCCGGTGCACACACCCCGCCGAAAGCAGGCTGGGGTTCCGGGTCCGTTGCGGCTTATCGCCCGCGATACGCTTCAGACCGCTTTGGACCAGGCCGCCTCCCGAAAGGTGACCGTCGTCGCCGCACCCGCCGGGAGCGGGAAGACCTCGTTGTTGCGGGCCTGGGCCGGACGGCAGGACGAGCGGCGCGGTCTGGCGGTCGTCCAGGTCCAGCGCGACCAGCAGGACGCCCAGCTGTTCTGGCTCGCCATGCTGAAGGCGGTGCGCGCCCTGTCCGGCGAGCCCGTCGGGGCCGAGCCGCCGAAGGCGTCGCCGGATTTCGACGGCGCGGCCATGGTGGACCGCGTGCTGGCCGAACTCGCCGGGAGACGCGCACGGGTCACGGTGCTGATAGACGACGTCCACGAACTGGGTTCGGCAGAAGCGTTCACCCATCTGACCCGGCTGCTCACGAACCTCCCGGACGGCGTCCACGCGATTCTCGCGACCCGCCGGGACCTTCCGTTGCGGCTCCATCACCTGCGCCTGGAAGGGCAGCTGGCCGAGCTGCGGGCAGCAGACCTCCGCTTCTCCGAGGAAGAGACCCGCGTCCTGCTCACCGCCGCTGGCATCACTCTGTCGGATTCGGCCGTGACCCGGCTGCACGAGCGCACCGAGGGCTGGGCCGCCGGGCTGCGGCTCGCCGTGCTCTCCTTGACCGGACACCCCGACCCGGAACGGTTCGTCGCCGAGTTCACCGGCAGCGGCCGCGCCGTCGCGGAATACCTCATCGCCGAGATGCTCGAGCACCAGCCCGAGGATGTGCAGAACCTGCTCCTGCGCACGTCGATCCTGCAACGTGTCAACGGAGAGCTGGCCGACCTGCTCACCGGCCGCCCCGGATCGACGCGCATCCTGCTCGGCCTTGAAGACGCCAACGCTTTCGTGGTTTCCCTGGACGCGCAGCGGACCTGGTTCCGCTACCACCACATGTTCACCGACCTGCTACGCCTTGAACTGCGCCGGAGCCTGCCCGGCGAGGTCCAGGCCCTGCATCGCACCGCCGCCGCGTGGTTCACCGTGCACGGAGCCCACGTCGAGGCCGTCCGGCACCTGCAGGCCGCCGGCGACTGGTCCGAGGCCGCGGAGCTGCTGGTCGACTACTCGTTCGGCATGATGCTCGACGGCCAGGAGGAGACCATGCAGACGCTGCTGGAGGCCTTCCCGGGGCGGACCGGCGTCAACTTCCCGGAGCTCAGCGCCGTGCGCACCATGATCGACATGGTCCACGGGCGACTGGAGGAGGCCGCTGCCCACCTGGCGGTCACCGCGGCCTATGCGGCTTCGGCGCCCGAGGACCGAAGGCCCCGGCTGGAAGCCGCCGTCGCCGCGCTGAATCTCTCCATGGGAAGACGGCGTGCGAGCCTTCCGGAGGTCATGCGGCACGCCGTCTTCCTCGACCAGCCGCCGGCCGGCCAGACCGACGAGGAGATAGCGCTCGGTGCCGAGCTGCGCGTGGTGGCGCTGATGAACCTCGGCGCGATGGAGGCCTTCGCGCTGGGGGTCTCCGACGGCCCTCGCCATTTGCGGGAGGGCGCCGCCTTGGCCCGGAAGATCGGCCGGCCCTACCTGGAGGTGGCATGCCTGTCCCAACTCGGGTTCGCCACGAAGCTCCCCGACTTCACCGCCGCACGAATTCGCAGCGAAGAGGCGATCGCCCTGGCCGAGGAGCACGGCTGGGGCACGGCGCACATTCTGGCCCCGGCCCTGATCTCCCTGGCCTGCACGATGGTGTGGATGGGCGAGTTCGACGATGCCGAGGGCGTGGTGCACCGCGTGGACCTGGCGCTGCGGGGCGATGAGGGACCCGGTATCAGCACGCTGGCCCACTTGGTCAAGGGCATGCTGCACGCCGGGCGCTTCCGGCTGGCAGAGGCCGCCGACGCATTCGGCCGGGCCGCCGAGTTCCAGTCGCGGCTCCCCGAGCCGCACGCCCTGGGCGGCTATGTGATCGCCTGGCTGCTGGCCACCCGCGCACGCCTCGGTGCCGTCCAGGACGCCCGCGACGCCCTGGAAGCGCTCGACAGCCCGCTGATCGACTCCGGTGAGCTTCGCACGGCCCGGGCCGTCGTCTGCCTGGCCGAGGGCGACCCGGATGCGGCGCTGGCCGCAGTCGGCCCGGTGAACGACCGCGGTGCCCCGGTGGTTCACGTCGCCACCGTCGTCGAAGCCAACGTCCTGGCGGCCCTGGCACACGACGAACTCGGCGCGCACAAGGAGGCGCACGAAGCCTTGGAGTGCGCGCTGGCCCTGGCCGAGCCGCAGGGGCTGGTCCTGCCCTTCGTCATGGCCGGTGCCGGCGCGGTGCTGGAGGCCCTGCCACCGCACCGAACCGCCCACGCGGCGCTCCGAGCGGACATCCTCGACGTCGCGCACGGGACGTCGTTGACCACCCCGGCCCCGGCACCGACGGCGGCGCCCCCCGAACTCAGCCCGGCGGAAATCCGAGTCCTGCGATACCTGCCGACCAACCTGTCCCGCCCCGAAATCGCCGACGAGCTGTCCATCTCGGTCAACACGGTCAACACACACGTCCGCAACATTTACGCCAAGCTTCAGGCCACTGACCGGACCTCGGCCGTGCGCCGTGCCAGGCAGTTGCGCCTGCTGGCCACCGGCAACCCCCGTTAGGCGGCGGCGGTGTTCACCAGGATCTGGTGAGGCGGGTTCACCATCGCGGCGTCAAGCATGGGCCTATGACGGCAGAACCGGCCTTGTACACGCTCCGGATCGAGGGCCACCTCGGCGCCACCGCCCTGTCCGCCTTCCCGGCGCTCACCGCTGAGCGGCACGCGACGCAGACCGTGCTCGTCGGCATGCTGGATAGCTCGGCGCTTTACGGTGTGCTGGCGCAGATGGAGATGCTCGGGCTCGAACTTGTCGCGGTCACCAGGGTGGCCGGCCCGGCCTCGGCCACCGGGGCTCACTGGAATCCGGCGATGCCTTCTCACCCTCTCGTCGACGAACCTTGACCCATCCTGATCGATACCCGGATGGGACACTGCGATGACTGCCGAGACCGCCGACATCGAAGCGCTCGTGCGCCGCGCTCACCACACGGTGGAGGGCGACGTCCTGGACGTCCAGGGCTTCATGGATCTGTTCACCGAGGATGGCGTCTTCACCGGCATCGGCGGCTCTGAAGGCCAGACGAGCTACCGGGGCGAGCAACTGCGTTTCGTGGTCGCGTGGATGGGCCGGATCATCCAGCCGACCGGGGCCAGGGTCGACATCCCGGCCGCCGACTTCTGGTACGCAAGGGACGGCAAGATCGAGACCTTCAACTGCCACATCGGCATGATGCGCATGGTCGCGCAGATGGGTGTCGAGCCCGACCACGCCTCGGCGGTCGCGGCCTCCGCGACCGGGGTATGAGGGCGGAGATCCCGATTCGTCGGCCAGCGGGTGTGAGCTGGGGAGGAGTGTCGAGCTTGCTGGGCCACAGTGGTACAGATCGGCGGCGTTTTCACGCATGACCATCGTGGCCGGCCGGTCGACCTCACCGGCGCGGATGACTCGACCGTGCGGCATGTCGGTGAGGCCAGAGCACGTGTTCCCGAACGATCATCCGGGCGGCTTCGCCGTCTTCGCGCTCTACTGGGGGTTGAGTCGCAGTGCGGTCGCCGCGGCCGTGGCTGTCACCATCCACCGTCGGAGCGTTTGACAGCGATCTCCAAAAAACGACCTTCAGGTCGGGGCGCGAGGGCTACCGTCCATTCCGGTCACGTCTCCGGCGGACCTCCTCGCCGGGGTCGGTGAGATGGACTGAGCTCCAATCCAGCGGGCCAAGAGCTTGGGTCGTCGAGGTCGGGCTTGTCGACGTGAGCCTCGCCTCGGTCCAAGCGCGCCGGTCCAGGTTCGGCACCGGCGCGTGGTCGGTGCTGGCGGGCTGTGGCCATCAGGGTTCTGGCTTTTCAGGGGCTTGATTCACCTGATATCAGGTACCTGAAATGACCAGCGCGCGGAAGATCGCGGCCGACTAGGATCTGCTCCACACGGCGTCCAGATCTTGTCCACATGGAGCCGCCGTGCTAGGAAAGGTGGCGGTGGTGCTGCGTTTCAGCCTGCTCGGGCCTTTGGAGGTCCACGACGGGGCGGTTCCGGTCCAGGTGTCCGGCACCAAGCTTAGAACACTTCTCAGTGTTCTGCTTTTGCATGCGAACCAGCAGGTCCCGCCCGGCACGCTGCAGGCGGCGCTGTGGGGTACCGATCCACCGCGCAGCGTCGGCACGTCGCTGCCGAACCACGTCGCGCGGTTGCGCAGGCTGCTCGGGGATCGCGACGGCGACCGGGTCGAGACGGTGCGCGGGGGCTATCGGATCAAGGTGGCCGACGGCGAACTCGATGTCACGGAGTTCGCCGCGTTCGTGCGGTCCGCACAGGATGCCAGGGCCCGACAGGACTGGCCGGAGGTGATCCGGCGCACCGCGGCGGCCGAGGACCTGTGGCGGGGCACGCCGCTGGCCGCGGAGCCGGTCGACGTGCTCGCGCCGCACGTGCAGAAGCTCGTCACGACCCGGGTGGAGGCTCTGGAGTGGCACATCGACGCCGCGTTGCGGCTGGACCGGCTGGAGGGCCTGGCGTCCCGGCTGGCCGGCTTGGTCGAGGAGTACCCGCTCAGCGAGACGCTGACGGTCCAGTACATGCGGGTCCTGCATCGCACCGGACGGCGGGCCCAGGCGCTGGACGCCTTCCAGCGGCTGCGCCGGACCCTCGTCAAGGAGTTGGGCATCGAGCCGAGCGCGGCCACCCAGCAGGCTCAACGGCGGATCCTCGCCGCCGACGAGGCGGAGGATGAGGAGCGGCCCAGAACGAGCCCAGCTCATCCCGGCCCGGCCGAGACGGCATCAGAGGTCATCGACACTTCGGTGCCGCTGAACGGCTTTCAGCGGCACATCCTGACCACCGCATCGGTCGCGCCGGAAGAACCGATGGTGCCGACACGGCTGAGACAGCCGAGCCGGCCGGTCCCGCGCCAACTCCCGGCCGCGCCGCGGTTCTTCGTCGGCCGCGCCGAGCCCATCGAGGCGTTGTCCCAGGCCGCGGCCCGCGGCGAGGCGGTGATCGCGGTCGTCGGTGCCGGCGGCATCGGCAAGACCGCGCTGGCCTTGTCCTGGGCGCACCGGATGGCCGCCGACTTCCCGGACGGCCAGCTCTACCTGGATCTGCACGGGTTTTCCCCGGGCGGTTGGCCGGTGGCGCCCGCGGACGCGCTCGCCGCCTTGCTGCAGGCGCTGGGCGGCGCGGACGGCCCGATCCCCACCGACTTCGCCGCCCGTGCGGCGCTGTACCGCACCCTGGCGGCCGACCGGCGACTGCTGATCGTGCTGGACAACGCCGCCGACAGCGAGCAGGTCAGAGCCCTGCTTCCCGGCGGTTCCGGCTGTTTGACGGTCGTCACCAGCCGGAATCGGCTGGCCGCTCTGGTGGCGACCGCCGGGGCCCAACCGGTCCGGCTGGACCCGCTGGACGCCGACGAGGCGGGCGAACTGTTCCGGGCCCGGCTCGGGCCCGCACGGGTCGCGGACGACGCCGACGCGTTCTGCGCGCTCGCTGCGGCGTGTGCGGGCTTCCCGTTGGCGTTGGCTCTCATCGCGGCGCGCCTGGCCCTGGAGCCGGACCTGCTGCCCGCCGACCTGGCGCGCCAGCTCCGCGACGATCGCAGACGGCTGTCCGTGCTCGGCATCGCCGAGACGGCGGTCGACCTGCGGGATGTGTTCTCCTGGTCACGTCGGCAGCTGAGTCCGGCCGCCGCCCGGCTGTTCCTGACGCTGGGTCTGCATCCGGGTACCTCGGCGCCGATGCGCCTGGCCGCGCTGCTCGCGGACCTGCCGCGGGATACCGCGGACACGGCGTCGCGCGAACTGGCCGCCGCGCACCTGGCGCTGCTTACTGCCGATGGCCGGATCCTGTTCCACGACCTGATCCACCTGTATGCCGCCGAGTCCGCGGACGCCGAACTCGACGACGAGGACCGGCGCGGGATCCGGCAACGGATGTTCGACTACTACGCGCTCAGCGTCTTCGCGGCCAACCAGTTGGTCCACCCGACGCGGTCGGTGGTTCCCTTCCCGGGCCGGACCGGACACGGAGCGCACGCCACCGCCGAGGTCTTCGAAGACGTCATGGGCGCCGCGGCCTGGCTGGATCGGGAACGCGACGTGCTGGTGGCGGTCAGCGCCCAGGCCGACGAGGCCGGTGAGGACGCGACCGCCTGGTGGCTGGCGTGGTCGCTGACGGTCAGCATCGACCGCCGGGGCGACTGGCAGGCCCAGGTCGAGTTGCAGGAGCGGGCGCTGCGGGCCGCCGAGCGCATGGACCGCGCGGACTTGCGGGCCTGGACGCACCGCGAGTTGGCTACGGCCCACTGGCGGCTGGGCCGGCTGCCGGCCGCGAAGCAGCATCTGGCCGGGGCCCGCGACCTGTGGTGCGTGCTCGACGACCACGCGGGCCTGGCGCGGGTGTACCGGGCCTGGTCGCTGGTTTGCGAGAGCGAACAGGACTACCCCGCGGCCCTGGCCCACGCCTACTGTGCCCTCAGCCACGCGCGCGCCGCCGGGGACGCGGCCGAGAAGGGCATGGCGCTGGCGACAGTGGCCTGGCACTGCGCGATGTGCGGCGACTACCAGGCGGCGCTCACGCACGCCGGCGAGGCCGTGCGCATCCATGACGAGATCGGGTACCCCGTCGGCGCGGCGTACGCGCTGGACACGATGGGGATGGCGTCACAACGGCTCGGCCTGGACGAGGATGCCGTGCGGTACTACAACGAAGCCGCCGAGCGGTTCGAGGAAGGCGGGGAGCGCTACTACCTCGCTCAGACTCTCCTGCGGGTGGCGGAGGTGCATCGCTCGATGGGTGACGAAGAACTGGCCGGGGCGCGGTGCGCAGCGGCGCGCGCGATCGTCGACGGTCTGTCGGTGCCGCGGACCGATCCGATTCGCGCACTCCTGGACCCGTCCTGTTCGCCGGATCCGGGCTGATTGTGGCTGATGGCGGCCGACGGCGGATGCGGGCACTTGTCAGGGCCCTCATGAACTGCTCGGTGGGAGCCGCCCCGGCGGGCGGGCGGCTCCCGGATTCCGACGGCGCGGGGCAGTACGGCTATCCGAGCGCGGACTCCAGCGCCAGCATGTAGCGGTACTGGCCGGTTGCGTTCGGGTGGAAGCTGGACCGGCTGATCTCGATCCAGTTCTTCGGGTTGAACACCGCACCGGGCTGTTCGAAGTCGCCCGGGCCGTTCGGCGCCGCCACCAGGTCGTTGATGCCAGGCGTCTGGCCGCAGTCCTGGTAACCCTGGAAGAACGGATTCGCGTCGACGAAGGTCACCGGCTCGGCCCCGCTCGTCTCCTGCGGGTAGGTGCCGGCGGCCACCTCGGCGACCATGGCGCCTTCTGTGCTGCGGAAGTAGTCCCCCCAGCCGTTGAGCGTCGAGGCCGCGAAGGCGTTGGTGATGTTGCAGCCTCCGCTGGTCACCGTGCTGGGATCGAACAGGTCGGGGTAGCCGAGCACGATGATCCGGGCCTGCGGCGCGGCCGCGTGGATGGCCTGGATGACGGTGGCGGCGGAGCTCACCGCGCTGTTGATGTTGCCTTCCACAGTGCTGTTCGATTGGCAGCTGAACTCGATGCAGTCCTGCACCGCGGTGGAGAAGCCAGCGTCGTTGCCTCCGACGGTCAGCGTCACCAACGTGGTGTGGGCGTCGAGATAGCCGGAGTCGACCTGGTCCATCTCATGGAACTGTCCGTTTTCCCCCCACTGTGTGTTGTTGCCGTCGACGTTGCCTGTGTATGCGCCGGAGCAGGCCACCGAATGGAAGTCCAGATCCGACGCGGACGCGTCGGTCTCGGATCCGATGCTCGTACTGTGCCCGGTCAAGGTGGCCTGCCGGATCCAGGAGTTCTGGCCGCGTCGACACGCGTTCCAGGTCTCGCCGGACGACTTCTGCGTGTTCTGGTCGGCGTAGGGCCCGTGGTCGGTCTCCGGATACCAGGGAGCGTTGCCCTCTCCGGACGAGTAGGAGTCGCCCATCTGGACCACGAAGTCCGAGGGCTTCGTGGGCAGCGGCTGGAATCCGACGGCGTCCCAGGCGATGTCCATCGTTCCGGCACCGTCAGGCGTCGCGTTCGTCAGGGACACCGACTCCGACTGCGACGAATCGAAGTCGAAGACGCCCAGCGGGACCCACCTGTTCTTGCTCGCCTCGGTGTTCACGAAGCGGGTCTCCGTCGTGGTCCCGGACTGGATCGTGTACGGAGCCTGCTGTGTGGTGTCGCCGCTGTCGGGGATGTGCGCGAACACGCGGACCCAGCCGTTCAGCGCCGGAGGTGTCCACGTGCCCACGACCGTGTGGGCCGGATCGGAGGGGACCACGACCTTGTTGATACTGTCGAACGTGGCCGCCACCGTGTGGGTGAACCAGATGTGGCCGTTGTAACCCACTCCCAGCTGATGGAAGTCGATCTTCCCTGGGTAGTCGATCGGCGATGTACAGGGGTTGCAGTAGGGCGAGGCGTAGTCGAACTTCACCCCGAACTGCCCGCTCTGCTGCGAAGCCGCGCTACAACTCGCGCCCGGCACCGACGTGTTGCCGACCACGATCGTGCCGGTCGGGGGCGTGACACCGGAGGAGTCGGAACCCGTCGCGGCGGCGGTCCCGCCCACGGGACGGCAGTCGCCCGGATAGGGGTTCGTCACCATCGGGACCGAACTGCTGGAGGTGTACGTGAGGTTGGTACCACCGCACGCGTTCACCGAGCAGTTGACCCAGGTCACCGGCTGGTTCCACCAGCAGTGCAGGTTTGACAGGCCGCACAGCCCGGCCTTGTTCGCCGTCCCGTTGGAGTCGGGGGCCGCGTTCGGCGTACAGGAGTCGGCCGAGGTGCAGAAGGCCATGAACGACGGCTCGTACGGCGTCGACACGTGGGTCGGCGTCGCGTAGGCGGGAGCCCAGTTCTTCGTGGTGTAGTTGTACCGGGACACCGGCGAGTAGGCCCAGCCCATCACCAGCTCCGGGTACGTCCAGTGGTTCGGCACCTTGGTCTTGGCCGGGTCGTTGGTGAACACGCCGCGGTCGGCCGGGTAGATCGGGTTGGCGGGGTTGTTCAGCCAGCCCAGTCCCCAGTTCCCACCCGCTCCGCCGTTGTCGGTGCAGGTGTTGCTGGGTGTGCACCCGGTGGTGTTGCCGAAGGCGGGCGAGCCCGGCTCCACACCGGCGTTGTACGCCCATACCGCGAACCACCAGTTCTCGACACCAGAAGGGTCGCCGTTGCCGGCGATGATCCCTGCGGCCTTGAGCTGGTTCCACTTGTCGATCAGCATGTTCGCCGACGCCGCGATGTTGGAGGCGTAGTCGGTGGCGATGGCCTGCTGCATCTCGGCGGTGGTGTACTTGGCGATGTTGCCGTCGGCGATCGCGGTACCGGCCGGGGTGTTGATCGCCATGCCGGTGGTGATCTGACCGACGCCGTAGCCGCAGTCGACGGTGCCCCAGTCGATGCCGTTGCCGTAGAAGCCGCCCTGGTTGGCGTTCCCGGTGACGCCGTCCACTGCGTGCGGGCTGGCCTGCATGGTGTTCGACTCCTGCGCCAGCACGCCCAAGAGCACCTGCGCCGGGAGCTGGCCGCCGCCCTTGATCTGCTGGAGCGGGAACATGTCCTGCGGGGACCAGGACACCGGCATGCCGGAGTCCTCCCAGTTCGCGCCGCGGGTCCGGGTCAGCTGGCCCTGGACGGCGAGGTCGGCGGCCCACTCCACCTGGGGCGCGCTGGCCTGGTAGGTCTGGATCGTCGGGTCGTTGCGCGGCACCGCGCAACCGCGGTCCGGGTCCCAGGTGACGGTGGAGGGGTCCACGGTGCCGGTCCCGCTCGCCGTCCCGGCCGAAGCCTTCGCGGAGCCCTTCGTAGCGGTCGTCGCAGAGCTCTTCGTCGCAGCCCCGGTCGAACCGGTCGTCACGCCCACCGCCGTCAGCGCGGGGGACGCGGTGCTGCCGGCCTTGGGGTCGAGGGCCGCGGGCTCCAGCGCGAACGAGGCCTGCTTCCCGGTGGCGGTCACCGCGGCGGTGACGGCGATCTCGGTGGGCTCGGCGCCCTGCTGCCCGGCAGTGCCCTTGACGTGGTTGGTGGCCCCGGTGACGGCGAGGGCTCCGGTGGTTGAGACGTCGGCGTCCACCGGCGCTGCCAACGCGCGCCAGCCGCCCGTCTTCAGCAGGGACTCCGGGATCTTCGCGGCGTCGGAGCCGGTGAGGAAGACGTTGCCGGCGCTCGCGGCGACCTGGACGGCACCGGTCTTGCCGCTGCCCACAAGGGTGGACTTGCCCTGGGCGAAGCGGTGGATGTCGGTGTTCTGCTTGTCGGTGACCTGGTAGGCCAGGCCGCCGGCGGAGTCCGGATGGATGCGGTAGGGCACGGCCTTCTCGGACGCCAGGAGCCGAGTGCCTCCATTGTCGTCGACAGAGACCAGGGTACTGCCCAGGGCTGCGACGACTCCCCCGTTGTAGGGGACGGCCGAGGTCAGCTGGCCGGTGGAGTCGGTCTGGCGCACCACCTTGCCGGTGGCCGTGTCCAGGACCCGCACGGTGCTGACGGTCCGACCGTTCTTGGTGCTCGTGGCCGACAGCGTCGCGAGTTCCCCGGTCCCGCACCCCGGGTCGTAGTAGGCGAGTGAGGCGGTGAACGGCAGTTTGGTCACCTGGCCCGTGGTCAGGTCGACCGTCGCCACGAACGCGCCGGAGTCCAGAACCGGCCCCAGGTTGGTGAACTGGCGCGGCGCGTAGACCACGACCGCGCGTTTCCCGGAGGCGGTGAGGCAGGACTGGCCAATCCACTGGTCGGTGTCGAAGCCGGGTTCGGACAGCGTCGCGGCCGTGCGCCACTGGTAGCCGGCCGATGCATCGGCGACCAGCACGTGGAAGCCGTCGGCGTCACCGCTGGTGGTGACGGCGCGGTCGCCGGAGGTCTGCCAGCCCTTCGCAAGGACGGTGTCGGGGTCGGAGAGTTTGGCGGAAGGCGCACCGGCGCTGGGGGCGCCGACATCAGCACCCTGTCTCGAAGAGGACGACGGCGTGCGGTCGGCGGCCGGAGCCTGCCGAGCCTGGGCCGGCCCGCCGAGGACACTCACCGCGGTCGCGGCGGCAGCGGTCATGGTCAGGCCGAGCCGCAGCCGACGGCGTACCCGCCGGCTGCCTCGGGATCCGTGGGCGATCATCGACACCCCTAGTTGTAAGACACGTTCGAGGCGTACATGGCCAGGTAAGCCCACGTCTGCGGACCCACGACGCCGTCGACGCTGAGCTCGTTGGAGTTGACGCTTTGGAAGTTCCAGACCGCGTTCCAGGTGTGCTGACCGTAGATGCCGTCGATTGAGAGGTAGTAGGCGTTGTCATATGCGTCGAGCAGGCACTGGGCCTCGTGGACCGGACCGTAGTTGTCCACGTTGCCGAACGCGTTCAGGTCTTCCGAGCCCTTGCCAACGGTCTGGCCACTGTCGTCGTACTGCCCGTACATTCCGCGGCAGTAGTCGAGGTAGGTCATGCCACTGGCGTGGGCCGCCGTGGCGGCGCCGACGCCGACGCCGACGATCGAGGTCAGGCTCAGGCCCAGGGCCGCGAGGCGAGTACGGGCGCGCATTGGGGTCTCCCTTGTGAAGGATCGGTGCATGGCGGGCAGCCTGGTGGCCGGCTGCCCAGGGAACTGATGCAACCGTCGCGGATGCACCTCACATCCGGTTCACAAGGCGTCCACACGGCACGCTCGCCGCTTGACGGTTCACAGACCTCCGGCACGCCGTGGGCGCGCCGACAGGCCGTGGCCCCGCGGCTACATGTGGGTTCGATGTGGGTCAGACATGAACGTTCCCGTGGAGGATCGATGCTCAGAGCGACCGTGGCAGCAGGACGGTTCCTCGGCGGGGCCGGTAATCCGTCGGCCTCACCACACCCGAAGAAAGGCACAGTGGAATGCCCACCAAGAAGGTGGCTGTTCGAGGCGGCCTGGTCGCGGTGGCTGTCGGCGTCGCCATCGCCGGCACCACCACCACGGCGAGCGCGAATGTGAACGCCCCATGGATCGGCTACGGCTACTCGACCAACACGCACGCGGTCTGGTGCGTCCAGCACGACATCAACTACTTCAGCACGCACTACGCAGGGTCTTCAGCCATCCCCGTCATTTCCGAGGACGGCATATGGGGACCGCAGACCTACAATGCGGTCAGGTGGTACCAGAACGAAAGGTTCGGGCCTTCCACCGTCGACGGCATCGTCGGTCCGCTGACCGGCGGTGATCTCCTTGTCGAAGGCGACCCCTATTACAACGGGGCCTGGCCGGCGAATGGTTACTGCTCCACCTACCTCCCGACCTATTCCTGACGAACCGGTCCGACCCGCTGGCACCACGCGTGGCATCAGGGGCCTTGCGCGTACAGCGGGTCGGCGGCCTTCACGATGCCTCGCGTGGTCATGGACAACGCCTACCCGCGGAAGGTGACCCTGCCGGGCCACAGCCAGTCGATCTGGCAGGAGGCGTCAGCGCGCGGGAACACCGAGTCCTTCGCCTTCCTGGCCTGCTCCGGCGCGACCTCGATCGACATGACGTCGAACGCGGTCGACAATCCACCCATTCCCGACGACCAGGCCGGCTCCACGGTCTTGGGGCGCGCCGGCGGCAACCACGACGAGGCGCTGGAGCTGGAACAGGGCTACCTGGACTCCACGACGACGTTGGTCACCGTCTCGGTCGGTGACGACGCTCGCTTCGCCGCGGTGCTGCAGGGCTGCGTCGCGACGCTTGTGGACTGCACCAACCCCGGCTACCGACTCACCGTCCACGGCCACCTCGACCCGCAACCGCTGGTCCAGTACGAGCCCTACGTCATCAATACCCTGCTGCCCTCGCACCTGCAGGCGGTCTACGACACCATCCACGGCCTCGCGCCCAACGCGAAGATCGTCGTGTTCGGCTATCCCCACATCTTCCCGCCGGTCCCGCTGTCCCTGTGTGGCGGGGTCGGCACCAACGGGCACTCGGCCTGCGGCGCCGCGCCATGGCTTAACGCGCTGGTCGCGACCGACATCACCAGCAGCTTCCACCCGACCGCCGCCGGCCAGGCCGCGTACGCGCAACTCGTCAACGGCTACCTGGCCGGCCACTGAGCGTTCGGGACGGACCACCGTCCCGACGAATGAACACAGCCACCAACCCTTCAGAAAGGCAGAACGACCATGCTCGTCAAGAAGCTCGCGACCCGAGCCGGCCTCGCCGTCGCGGCGAGCGCTCTGGCGCTCGTCGGCACCGCCGGATCCGCCAGCGCCAACCCGAACGCGCCGTACATCGGCAGCGGCTACGTCACCAGCGGTGCCGGCGTGTGGTGCGTGCAGCATTCCATCAACTACTTCATCACCCATGGCTACGTTCAGGACTTCGCCCCCAACGGCGCACCCGGCCACGGCACCATCTCCGAGGACAGCACCTGGGGTCCGCAGACCGCGGACGCGGTGCGCTGGATCCAAGGCCTGTGGCACTTCTCGCAGGACGCGGTCGTGGGTCCGGACACCGGCACGACCCTCATCTGGTGGGGCGACCCGTACTACAACGGCCGGCCCGGTGCTCTGGGCTACTGCTGGAACTACATCCCCGGTGACTTCACCTACCGCAACTGACCCGACCCCAGACAAGACAATAAGGAACCTGATATGAAAAAGGCCTTGACATCCCTGGCCGGCGTCGCCGTCGCGGCACTGGCGACCCTCACCGCTCCGATCGCCCGGGCCGCCCCGGCGACGGCCGTGTCCAACTGCACCTCCGCCAACGTCGCCGTCACCCTCGGGCACGAGGGCGCCGGCATGGGCCACGTCGGAGTCTTCCTGCTGTTCACCAACACCAGCACATCGGTGACCTGCGCGATGCACGGTTACCCGACCGCCTCCTACGGCCTGTCCGACGGCACCACTCTGACCGCGGCGAAGACCCTCCTCGGCTGGACCGGCGGCGTCTCGCAGGGCACCACCGCGCCCGGCGTCATCCTCGCCCCGGGTCAGCAGGCCTCGGCCATCGTTGAGTGGACGGACATCGTCAACGCCGGCCAGCAGTGCTACTCCGGCATCTCGACCAACCTCCGGATCACCCCGCCCGGGATGGGCAAGGTGACGACCCTGTCCGTCGGCACCCCCTGCGGGAACTTCGAGGTGCACCCGGTCGTGCCGGGGACGAGCGGGGACTACTAGGAGTGCTTTGTCAGGTCTGATCCGGTGCCGTACAGCGCAGTATGGCACCGGATCAGATGGTTGAGCGGCCTGGAAGTCGATGCGGGTGTGCGACGTCGCCACCGGCATGACCCACTGCTCGTCTTCGACGCCTGGGAGCACGCCTACTACCTTCAGTACCGCAACGTCCGCCCGGATTACGTCGCCGAGCAACCCCTGCGGGATGCCGCTTTCCTGGCGCCAGGGGCTTGCGATCGCGGTGGGTCCTGGCGGCGCCGGCGGCGGGGTCCGTGGTTGACGGCCCGCCCGGCTCGGCTGTGACAGTGGAGCCGAAAAACACGGCGCGTACCTGAGGTTGCTGACACATCGGGCTGCTGCGACCGAGAGCGTGCTACGCAGGCGCGGCCATCCCGGCGTAGTTCCGGCGTCTACAAGCCGGCGACACGCCTCGGCCCAACAGCTGCCGCGCTTGACCAGCGGTCAATGAGGTCAGCCTTGCTGCGGAGAAACCCAAGGTCAGACGCCTGTGGCCGGGTGACCCGTAATGCTGTCGAAGCCGTGCATGCCGTTCGCTGCCGCGCGTTGCGTGTCCGCTGCCGTTTGCTTCGGGACCCCAAGTGGCCCCCAAGAAACATCAGAAGCCTCAATCCGATCCCTCGGATTGAGGCCCTGACCTGCGACGTTACCGTCGGGCTGACAGGATTTGAACCTGCGACCCCTTGACCCCCAGGTCCGTGGGGCAATCGTTTCTGCACGTCACGCACGTTATGCCTCCTCGGTTGGCCGGGTACGGCGGGTGTCCACCGGCGGGTCGCTCGTGATCGTGCATCCCGTGTGGCCCCCAAGCGGCCCCCAAGCCATGGGCTTAGACGGGAGCCCCGAAGAGTTCTTCCATTGACACCACACGTCTCACTATCGTCGATCTTGGTTGACTTCGCCAACGTCGCGACGATCTACGTGTGGGGATGTAGCGCACGCAGTTAGGAAGGATCACACAAGCGTCGACGGCCTCGCATCGCCAGCCAAGACGGTACCCACCAAACTGCTGAGCATGACCGCCACCTGCCGTGCCTCCGCTGATGGTGCGCTGCCGGGTACCGGGGTGAGCAGGAACCGTCCGCGGGTGCGGCCGCCGGAGCGGGTCAGGAGTTCTATGTCCTCGTTGGGGAATCCGTGCTCGTCGATGTTCCAGTGGGTCTTTCCCCAGACGAGGGTGCCGTCGTCGGTGAGGCGCGGCGGGTGGCCGAGGAGTCGTCCTTGTTCGAAGCGGGCGGCGCGCAGGCCGAGGAGGGGGACGAGCTGGGCCTGGACTCGGTCGATGATCTCGCGGGGGTCGTGGCCTTCGGCGACCAGGGCGGAGGTGGAGCTCAGGGCCTCCATGTAGGAGGTGTCGCGGACGACGACGCGGCGGGCCCGGCGTCCGCGGGCGGCCAGCTCGCTCACCGCCGCGCCGACGGCCAGCAGGAGCACCGTGGTCTCGATGTCGGTGTGGCCGGTGATGGTGAACCGTTCGTAGGGGACTGTCCAGAAGAAGTCGAACCACGCCGCCGCCGAGATCGCCGTCAGGATGCCGGCCGTGCGGTTGCCGTTGGCGGCCACGGCGACGATGGCTACGACCAGAAGCAGCGCGAGGTCGGTGTTGGCGATGGATCCGCGCCACGGCAGCAACACCGTGGCGATCGCGAGCGGCAACAGCAACGCTGCGACCATCGCGACACGGTCCCGGTGGATCCGGCCGAAAGACCTCATACATCCGGTCTACCCCAGTACAGAGCGGGTGCTCGTTTGTATCTTGTGTGCGTTTCGCCGTGGGCCGAGGACCGTGGCATGGCCTATTCGGGCCGGGTGCCCTCGGCGGCCGACAGGGTGATGACCATCGTCAGCCCGCCGCCCGGCGTTTCCTCCGGGGTGAGCGTCCCGTCCATCGCCTCCACCAGGCCTCGCGACAGAGCCAGGCCCAGGCCGACGCCGGTGGTGTTGTCCCGGTCTCCGAAGCGTTGGAACGGGGTGAAGATCCGTCCGAAGTCCTGGGGCGGGATCCCGGGCCCGCGGTCGATCACCCGCAGCTCGACGCGGTTGGCCAGGGTGCTGGCGGTCACCAGGACCGGCTCCTCGGTGCCGCCGTGGTTCAGGGCGTTGCCGACGAGGTTGGCGATGGCCCGCTCAAGCAGCGCCGGGTCGGCGACGATCTCCGGCACGCCGTCCAGGTCGGCAGTATGGACGTCGCCGCGGTCGGTGGGCAGGCTGTCCAGGGCGGCGGCCACGACGTCCTCGGCGCGGACCGGCTCCAGGTGCAGGCTCAGCGCTCCGGCCTGCAGGCGGCTCATGTCCAGCAGGTTCTCCACCAGCCGGTTGAGCTTGTCCAGGGATTCCCGGGCCCCGGCCAGCAGATCCGCGCGGTCCTGAGGCGACCACTCGACGCTGGTGTCTTCCAGGGAAGCCACGGCGAGCCGCGCCGCCGACAGCGGGGTGCGCAGGTCATGCGAGACGGCGGCCAGCAGTGCGGTGCGCATCTTGTCGGCCTCGGCCAGCGGCCCGGCCTCGGCGGCCTTGCTGGCCAACCGGGAACGCTCAAGCGCGACCGCCGCTTGGGCGGCGAACGCGGTAAGCACCACCTGGTCGGAGGCCGGCAGGGTGCGTCCCTTCAGCACGAGCATGGCGTCCGGTCCCGCCGCGGCCAGGACGTCGGCCTCGCCGGGCATCCGGCACGGCATGGCGCCGGAGGCCGAAGTCGCCGCGACCAGCCGCCACGCCGCTGGGTCGTCCTGCTCGTCCGGGCGCACCGGCGCGTCGGGATCGACGCGCTCCAGCAGCGCGACCGAGTCCATGCCGAAGGTCTCCCGGAAACGGGCCAGCAGTGCGGCGATCGCCTCGTCGCCGCGCAGGACCGACACCGCCAGCTCGCTCAGCGTCTCGGCCTGGGCCGAGGCGTTGGCCGCGCGCCGGGTCTGGCGCGCGACGATGTCGACGACCGAGGCCATGGCCAGCCCGACCGCAGCGAACACCGCCAGGGCGATGAGGTTGTTGCTGTCGGTGATCGTGAACCGGTGGAAGGGCGGGATGAAGTAGTAGTTCAGCAACAGTGAGGCGGTGACCGCGGTGAACAGCGCCGACAGCAGGCCGCCGAGCCGGGCCACCAGCACCACGCCGATGAGCATGACCAGGACGTCGCTGACCAGGTTCAGCCGGGTGCGCATGTTCGCCAGCAGCAGGGTCAGCAGGAACGGCAGCACCACGCCGGCCACCGGCAGCAGCCAGCGCGGACCGAACTCCGGCGTGCGGATCAGCTGTCCCAGCCAGGCCCAGCGGCTCTTGTCGGCCGCTGACTTCTCGTGCGTGACCATGTGCACGTCGATGTCGCCGGACTCCTGCACCACGGTCTCGCCGATGCCGTAGCCGGCCAGGAACCGCTCCAGCCGACCTCGACGGGAGGTGCCCAGGACCAGCTGGGTGGCGTTCTCGGCGCGCGCGAACTGCAGCAGTGCGGTGGGGATGTCGTCACCGACCACCGAGTGGAAGCTGCCGCCCAGGGACTCCACGAGGGCTCGTTGTTCGGCCAACAGCGCCGGTGAGGCGCCGGTCAGGCCGTCGGAGCGGGCGACGTGCACGGCCAACAGGTCCGAGCCCTTTGCCCCAACGCGCTGGGCGATGCGTGCGGCGCGCCGGATGAGGGTGGAGCCTTCCGGTCCGCCGGTGAGGGCCACCACAACGCGTTCGCGGGTCTCCCAGACCTTGTCGATGCCGTGCTGGCCCTTGTACGTCAGCAGGCCTTCGTCGACCCGGTTGGCCACCCACAGCAGCGCCAATTCGCGCAGCGCGGACAGGTTCCCGACCCGGAAGTAGTTGCTGAGCGCGGCGTCGATCTTCTCGGGCTTGTAGATGTTGCCGTGGGCCATCCGGCGCCGCAGCGCTTCCGGGGACTGGTCCACCAGTTCGATCTGGTCGGCGGCGCGCACCACCTCGTCGGGGACGGTCTCGCGCTGCGGCACGCCGGTGATCTTGGCGACGGCGTCGTTCAGCGACTCCAGATGCTGCACGTTGACCGTGGTGATCACGTCGATGCCGGCCGCGAGCAGTTCCTCGACGTCCTGCCAGCGCTTGGCGTTGCGGGAGCCTGGGATGTTGGTGTGGGCGAGCTCGTCCACGATCGCGACCTTGGGGTGGCGCTCCAGGATGGCGTCGACGTCCATCTCGGTGAACGATCCGCCGCGGTATTCGATGATCTGGCGGGGGACGATCTCCAGGTCGTCCAGCATCGCCGCCGTGAGCGGCCGGTCGTGGGTCTCCACGAACCCGACCACCACGTCGGCGCCGCGCTTGGCGCGCCGCTGGCCTTCGTCGAGCATGTGATAGGTCTTGCCGACGCCGGGCGCCGCGCCCAGGTAGACCCGCAGTTTGCCCCTGGCGGTCATCGTTTCATCACCACACTGCCGATCCTTCCACGCGCGCGAGGACCCGCCTTCCCGTCAGCCGTTTGGACGGCGTGCGCGTTCCCACCAGGGGCGTTTGCATCCCGCTTGCGTCAGGTTGGGAGGGAACCTTCCCAGGCTTGACTGGCCACGACAGCTTTCCCTGATACCAAGGAGCATCTGATGGCCGACGTGGTTTTCGTCGTGATCACGATCGCCTTCTTCGGCCTGCTGGCCCTCATCGTCAAGGGGGTCGAGCGTCTTGAGCGCTGAGAACGTCATCGGCCTGATCGTGTCGGTCCTGCTGGTCGGCTATCTCGTAGTGGCCCTGATCCTCCCGGAGAAGTTCTGATGTCGGACACCTGGGCCGGCCTGCTCCAAGTCGCCGCCCTGGTCCTCCTGCTGGCTGTGTCCTACCGGCCGCTTGGCGACTACATGGCGCACATCCTCACCAGCCGCAAGCACTGGCGCGGTGAGAAGGTCCTGTACAAGACGATGGGCGTGGACCCCGAGGCGGACCAGACGTGGGGCGTGTACCTGCGTTCGGTGCTGGCCATCTCCGCAGTCGGGGTCCTGCTGCTGTACCTGCTCCTGCGCATCCAGAACCACTTGATGCTGGCGCTGGGCATGCCCAAGATGCAGGCGGACCTGGCCTACAACACGGCGGCCTCGTTCGTCACCAACACCAACTGGCAGAACTATTCCGGCGAGAACACGCTGGGCTACGTCGCACAGATGTCCGGTCTGGCGGTGCAGAACTTCGTGTCGGCCTCGGTCGGCATCGCGGTGGTCGCGACGCTGATCCGCGGCTTCACCCGGTCCAAGACCGACCGGCTGGGCAACTTCTGGGTGGACCTGACCAGGATCATCGTCCGGCTGATGCTGCCGTTCTCGATCATCTTTGCGATCGTGCTGATGGCCGGCGGCGTGGTGCAGGACCTGTCCGGCCACCTGACCGTGGTGCACACCCTCAACGGCGACCAGAGCCTGTACACGGGTGCCACCGCCAGCCAGGAGGCCATCAAGGAGCTCGGTACCAACGGCGGCGGCATATTCAACGCCAACAGCTCCCATCCGTTCGAGAACCCCAACGCGTTCACGAACCTGATCGAGATCTACCTGCTGCTGGTGATCGGCTTCGCACTGCCGCGTACGTTCGGCAAGATGGTCGGCTCGCACAAGCAGGGCTACACCATCGTGTCGGTGATGGCGATCATCTGGATCGGTTCGCTGGCGTTCTCGACCTTCGCCGAGACCCACCACCACGGTGTCAATCTGGCCACTGGGCATGCGGCGTTGGAGGGCAAGGAGGCCAGGTTCGGCATCCCGGCCTCGACGTTGTTCATGACGTCCACGACGTTGACGTCCACAGGTGCGATCAACTCCTGGCATGACTCGTACACGCCGTTCGGCGGCGGTGCGGCCATGTTCAACATGATGTTGGGTGAGATCGCGCCCGGCGGTACCGGATCAGGGCTCTACGGCATGCTGATCCTCGCCATCGTCACGGTGTTCATCGCCGGTCTGATGGTCGGCCGCACGCCGGAGTACCTGGGCAAGAAGATCCGCCCGACCGAGATGAAGTACGCGGCGCTGTACATCCTGACCACCCCGGCCGTGGTGCTGGTCTTCACCGGTCTGGCGATGGCGCTGAAGGGCGAGACCGCCTCGATCAACTCCGGGAACCTCGGTCCCAACGGCAGTCCGGCTCCCCACGGTTTCTCCGAGGTGTTGTACGCCTTCACCTCGATGGGCAACAACAACGGTTCGGCCTTCGCGGGCCTGTCCGGCAACACCCACTGGTGGAACACCGCCGGGGCGTTGGCGATGTTGTTCGGCCGGTTCCTGCCGATGATCTGGGTTCTGGCGCTGGCCGGTTCGCTGGCCAAGCAGAAGCCGGTCCCGGAGTCGTCCGGGACGTTGAAGACCGCCAGCCCGCTGTTCGCCGGCATGCTGCTGGGCACCGTGCTGCTGGTCGTCGGTCTCACCTACTTCCCGGCCCTGTCCCTCGGGCCGCTTGCTGAAGGACTGCACTGATGTCTGTCTCCACTCACTCCGACGCGCCGGAGCAGGCGTCGCAGCCGAAGGCGAGTGCTGAGCCGCACCGCATAGGCGGCGGGTTCCTGGACCCGAAGATGCTCTGGAAGTCGCTTCCGGACGCCCTGAAGAAGCTCGACCCGCGGGTCATGGTCAAGAACCCCGTCATGTTCGTCGTCGAGGCCGGCTCGGTCCTGACCACCTGGCAGGCCATCGCGCACCCGTCGGTGTTCGCCTGGGTGATCACCGTCTGGCTGTGGCTCACCGTCGTCTTCGCCAACTTGGCCGAGGCGGTGGCTGAGGGCCGTGGCAAGGCGCAGGCCGCCACGCTGCGCAAGGCCAAGACCACTTCGGTGGCCCGCAGACTCGCCTCCTGGTCGCCCGGCAAAGCCGGCGCCGAGTCCGAGGTGCCGGGTACCGAGTTGCAGCTCGGCGACTTCGTGGTGGTGGAGGCCGGGCAGGTCATCCCGGGCGACGGTGACGTCGTCGAGGGTGTGGCCTCGGTGGACGAGTCGGCGATCACCGGCGAGTCGGCCCCGGTCATCCGGGAATCCGGCGGCGACCGGTCGGCCGTGACCGGCGGGACCAAGGTGCTGTCGGACCGGATCGTCGTGAAGATCACCTCCAAGCCGGGGGAGACCTTCATCGACCGGATGATCAGCCTGGTCGAGGGCGCGAACCGGCAGAAGACGCCGAACGAGATGGCACTGAACGTGCTGCTCGCAAGCTTGACCATCGTGTTCCTGCTCGCGGTCGTGACCCTGCAGCCGATGGCCACCTGGGCCGGTGCGGCGCAGTCGTTGATCGTGATGGTGTCGCTGCTGGTGGCGCTGATCCCGACCACGATCGGCGCGCTGCTCTCCGCGATCGGCATCGCCGGCATGGACCGGCTGGTGCAGCGCAACGTGCTGGCCATGTCCGGCCGCGCGGTCGAGGCCGCCGGTGACATCAACACCCTGCTGCTGGACAAGACCGGCACGATCACGCTCGGGAACCGCCAGGCCAGCGAGTTCGTGCCGGTCGCAGGGGTCGAGCAGGATGTGCTGGCCGACGCCGCGCAGCTGTCTTCGTTGGCTGACGAGACGCCGGAAGGCCGCTCGATCGTGGTGCTGGCCAAGACCGCGTATGGTCTGCGCGAGCGGCACGAGGGCGAGCTTGCCGGCGCGGAGTTCGTGCCGTTCACCGCGCAGACCCGTATGTCCGGGGTGAACCTGCACGACGGGCACGAGGTCCGCAAGGGCGCCGGCAGCGCGGTCATGAAGTGGGTCCGCGACAACGGTGGTCACCCCACCGACGAGGTCGGCTCGCTGGTCGACGGCATCTCCGCGGCCGGTGGCACGCCGCTGGTGGTGGCGGAGAAGACTCCTGACGGTGTCGCCCGCACCCTGGGCGTCATCCATCTGAAGGACGTCGTCAAGGAAGGCATCCGCGAGCGGTTCGCCGAGCTGCGGCAGATGGGCATCAAGACGGTCATGATCACGGGTGACAACCCGCTGACCGCCAAGGCCATCGCCGAGGAGGCCGGGGTCGACGACTTCCTGGCCGAGGCCACGCCCGAGGACAAGATGGCGCTGATCAAGAAGGAGCAGGAGGGCGGCAAGCTGGTCGCGATGACCGGCGACGGCACCAACGACGCCCCCGCCCTGGCGCAGGCCGACGTCGGCGTGGCCATGAACACCGGCACCTCGGCCGCCAAGGAGGCCGGGAACATGGTGGACCTGGACTCCAACCCGACCAAGCTGATCGAGATCGTCGAGATCGGCAAGCAGCTGCTGATCACCCGCGGCTCGCTGACCACCTTCTCCATCGCCAACGACGTCGCGAAGTACTTCGCGATCATCCCGGCCATGTTCTCGGTGGTCTACCCGGGCCTGCACGTGCTGAACATCATGGGCCTGCACTCGCCGAAGTCGGCGATCACCAGCGCCATCATCTTCAACGCCCTGATCATCATCGGTCTGATCCCGCTGGCCCTGCGCGGCGTGCGCTACAAGCCGTCCTCGGCCGCGGCACTGCTGCGCCGAAACCTGGTCATCTATGGCGCCGGCGGTCTGGCGCTGCCGTTCGTCGGCATCAAGCTGATCGACCTGATCGTCCAGTTCATCCCCGGATTGAAGTAGGAAGGAGCCGACCATGAAACTCGGAGCAGCAATCCGGCGGCACACCGCCGCCATCCGGGCCATGCTGGTGTTCACGGTGATCCTCGGAATCGCCTACCCGCTGCTGGTCACCGGCATCGCGCAGCTGGCGTTCAAGGACAAGGCCAACGGCTCACTCATCAAGAACGCGCAGGGCCAGGTGGTCGCCTCCAGCCTGCTGTGCCAGCAGTACGTCGACAAGTCCGGCAACGCCCTGCCGCAGTACTTCCAGGCCCGGCCGTCGGACGCCACCAACTCGGCCAACTCCAGTGACCCCGGCTGCGACTACTCCTACTCGGCCGGATCGAACCTGGGGGCCAACAGCGCGACGCTGAAGAACACCATCGAGGGCCGCATCACGGCCTACGCCAAGGCCTACAACGTGGACCCGACAAAGGTCCCCGAGGACGCGGTCACCGCCTCGGCCTCCGGCATGGACCCCGGCATCTCGGTGCAGAACGCCAATGACCAGGCCGCCTCGGTGGCCAAGGCCCGCGGCGTGGACCTGGCGACGGTGCAGAAGCTGGTCAAGGACAACACGCACGGCCGCCCCCTGGGTTTCCTGGGCGAGGAGTACGTGAACGTGGTGACCCTGAACCAGGCGCTGGACAAGGCCCACCCGGTGGCGGCGACCAGCTGAGACCTTTCGAACCGCGGGGCCGGCGCCGGAATACGAGCGCCGGCCCCGCGGCTTTTCAGGCCTCTGACGTGACGGCGGCTTCTGCGCGGTCGAGCTCGAGTTGAAGCCTGCGGCGGGTCGCGTCGCTGACCTTCCCTCCGGCGTACAGCCGCCGCAGCTCGGCCGACTGCACGGCGAGGACGTCTCGTTGCAGGGCTGCATAGTTCGCCGCCGGCCACGCGCCGTCGGGCTGATTCCCCAGACGCGCGGTGTAGCGGCGACGGGCCCGCTCCAACACGGCCTCCGGGACGGACCCGGTTTCGGTCAGGCCGTCGATGTAGTCCACGGCGGCCTCGGCCAGGGCGGCGCGGGCGGCGGTCTCCTTGCTCGCACGCAGCGCCGGATCCACCGCCAGGCCCGAGCCGGTGACCACCCCTGCCAGACTCAGACCCTGCAGGGTCAGGGTCGCGGCGACGACGCTGGTGGTGAGTACGAGAATCAGGGCTCTGCCCGGCAGCGGCATGCCGTTGTCGGCCGCCAGCGGGATGGTCAGCGCGGCGGCCAGAGGCATGACCCCGCGGGTGCCGGCCCACGTCACCACGCGCGTGGTGGCCCAGGTCGGGAAGGCACGGGTGGGTTTGGCGACCGACACCGTCGGCCACACCCAGAGCACCCTGATGCCGATCATGACCGCCGCCAGCGCGGTTGCTTGCAGCGGCCACCAGCCGGTGTGCGCGGGGAGGTCGCGGACCATGGTCGGAAGTTCCAGCCCGATGAGCGCGAACACCACCGATTCCAGCAGGAACACGATGACCGCGTACACGGCCTGCACCTGCAACCGGATCCGTGCGTCGCTGGTGCGGTAGCCGGTGCCGCCACTGGTCACGCCGGCCACGACCACCGCGGTCACCCCGGAGGTGCCGGCGGTTTCGGCAAGCACGTAGGCGGCGTAGGGAGTGACCAGAGCGATGACCGTCTGGAGCACTGGATCGGCGGTGCGTGAGCGCAGCAGGACCACCAGGGCCGACAGCGCCGCGCCGATCCCCGCACCGCCGCCGGCCAGCATCAGGAACTTGCCGCCGGCCCCGAACCAGGACAAGGTCCCGGTGCTGACGGCGAATCCGATGGCCACTTTGAACAGCACCAGAGAGGTGGCGTCGTTGAACAGGCTCTCGGCTTGCACGAGGGTCTGAATGCGTCCGGGCAGCGCGAGGCGGCGGCCCAGCGCGGTGACCGCGACCGGGTCGGTGGAGGCCAGCACCGCGCCCAGGACGAACGCCATCGACGCTGACAGCGCCGTCAGCTGCCAGGCCAGCCCTGCGACCGCCGCGGCGGTGGCCAAAACCAGCCCGAAGGCCAGCACGGTGACCGGACGCCACACCGCGCGCAGGTCGCGCAGCGACATCTCCTCGGCCGAGGCGAACAACAGCGGCGGGAGCACCAGTAGGGCGATGGTCTCCGGTGCGACCCGGACAGCCGGGACGCCGGGGAGCAGCGCGACCCCGAGACCGGCCAGGACCAGCAACGACGGGGCTGGAATACGCAGGCGTTGAGCGAAGGTCGCGACTGCGGTGCCCAACACCACCAAGGCCAGGACGATTCCTACCGCGTGCATCGTTCGCACCCCATCGGCGTTCGCCGGGGTCCGCCACGCTCGGCGATCGCTCCCGGGCCGACCAGACTTCCCGGCGCACCGCGCTCATTCTATGGATCTAGCTGCGGTGACGTCACCTGAGTAGGGGCGGGCGACGGTGCGCGGTCCGTACCGGGTCGGGCACTGCGCGCGAGGTGCAACTGCATGGAGTCATGAAAACGGACTATGGCGGATCCTCATCGCATCAAACTCATCACTCGCATACGCCTTGCATGCATTGATTGCCGACATACTGAATCGCAGTTAACGTCCGCCTCACCGAGTCCTTGGAGGCGTCATGCAAATCGTCTTCCCCATCATCGGATATCTGTGCCTGGCCACCTTGGTGCTGGCGTCTCCGCAGCACCGGTTCCGGCGCAGCAGGCGTGGGGCTGCGGACCTGGCGCGGGACCTGAAAGACCGCCACGGGTTCGTAGAGGCCCCCGACGTCGAACATGTACTGAAACCCACGCGGCAGCCGCCGTTCCACTACGGCACCGAACATCGGCTCATCAACGCGGTTACCGGAGCCATGCACGACATGCCCGTGACGTCCGCGACGTTCACCTGCCGCTACAACGGCTCGACCCACCTGTACGGCGTCGCCTCGCTGACGCTGGCGCACCCGGCCGAGCGGCTTGAGGTGCGTGCCGGAGCGGCGTTCGCCACCGCGTGGGTCATCGACACGCCGCCGCCGGGCCGGGTCCAGGTCGGATGCCATCCGTTCGACGACCATTTCGAGCTCTACACCCCGGCACGGGAAACCGGCGGGGCAGCGGTGCTGGCCCGCGCCGGCGTCACGGCTTTGGAGCGCGTGGCCGAACCGTTCAGTATGCGGATAGAGGGAATGCAGGTGCTGTTGTGGCGGGCGGAGGGCTGGTCCTCCTCCGAGTCCCTGGCCGCGGCAGTCGCCGCGGCCGCAACCGTGGTGGACACGATGGCCTGGCGTGGTTCCGTGCCGCAAGCGGGCTGAAGTCGCACCCCGCATGCCAGCCGATTGTGGGGGTCTCATGTGCCAGCCGCTTGAGCCGTGTGTGGGTTCTTGCCCTCTATGTCCGCACTCTGTTTGACTCGACCCCGTGATCACCGGAGGCGCGGACAAGCGCCCTGCGAGCGGCGGGGCGATCAGGGTCGCCGTTTGCGCGGCCGGTGGTCCGGGCTGCCGTCATGACGACCGGCCGCCTCATCCGGTCGGGCGCTGAGAGTCTCACTCCTGGCGACTCCGGCGCCCGCCTCGCTGACGCCGATGACGTGCTACGCGCCACATTCGTTCGCGCGCATTGTCCGCGGTGTCGTCCTTCCCCGCCGGCCGCCCGCATCACGTTCACCGCAGTGCAGCGCGGTGCGGGCCGGCCATCCCACGATCATCGAAAGCAAACCAGGACCATGTCGAAGAAGACTGCCCCCTTCCGCACCGCCCTCGTCACCGGCGCCGACGGCGGCCTCGGTCTGGAGGTCGCACGCCAACTCGCCGCGCAGCGCGCGAGGGTCATCCTGCACGCGCGCACCGCCGAGCTCGGCGAGCGCGCGCTGAAGAACCTGGTGACCGGCGGCGCGCAGGCCGAGCGGTTGTTCGTGGTCACCGCCGACTTCGCCGACCTCGGGCAGGTGGCCCGGATGGCCCGGCAGGTGGCCGCCGACCACGCCAAGCTGGACCTGCTGGTCAACAACGCGGCGGTGTTCGGCTCGCCGACCCGTACCGTGACCGCCGACGACCACGAGATCACCTTCCAGGTGAACTACCTCGCGCCCTACCTGCTGACGCGCCTGCTGTGGCCGACGCTGACCATGACGCCGGGCAGCCGCATCGTCAACGTCTCCTCTGCTCTGCACCGGGGCGGGCGGCTGCACTGGGGCGACGTCGACTCCACGAAGCGGTACTCCGCGGTTGCGGCGTACGCGCAGTCGAAGCTGGCGCTGAATCTGTTCACGAAGGCCGTCGCCGAGCGCGGCGGCGCGGATCTTCTCGCCGCCAGCGTCCACCCCGGACTCCTGGCCACCGACATGATCCGCAACTACACCCGCGAGGCCGGGCGCCCGGTGTCCGAGGGCGCGGCCGCGGTGCTGCATCTGGCCACCGCCCAGATCGAGGACGGCGGTTACTACGAGGGCGTCGCGGCGTCGCTGCCGAACACCCTGATGAACGACCACAGCTCGGTGGACCGGCTGTGGAAGCTGAGCGCGCGGCTGGTGGGCCTGGCTGCCTGAGCCTGTCCTCGCGGGGCGAGCGTGGTCCCGGACGCGGTGGGCGTCCGGGACCACAGCGCGTCTCAGAGCACCGCCATGAGCGTGATCGCGCCGACCTCAACAGGGCGGCCGTCGCCGGTGTCGAAGCGCGGCATCGGCCTGTAGGCGGCGGGTTCGTACTCGGGGTGCTTCGGTGCGGGGACGATCGAGGCCCAGGCGGTGCTGCCGTCGGCAAGCAGGTGGCGTTCGGTGCGCAGCTGCGCGAATCCGGCGTACGGACTGAGTAGTCCGCCGAGCAGGATCACCACGCCGAGGACGGTCACGATCTCGCGGTAGGACAGCTGTCGGCGCGAATTCGTGTGTGGACCGTTTGCTTCGAACCATCGTGCGCATGCATCGCGCGAGTATCGTATTCTCACAGGTCGTGACACGTTTTACTCCAGATCCATGACTGCTCTCGCGCCGTCGCCGGCACCGCCGGAATCGGTTTCCCGGCGGCCGTCACGGGTCCGCCTCCGCTGGTCCACGCCGACCACGATCAAGGCCTGCGCCGCAGCGGTGATCCTGGTGTCGGTGGTGTTCGCGGCCGTCGCCGCCGCCACGTCCTCGCAGGTCCGCTCCGGCTTCGACGCCATCGGGCACACCGAGGCGCCGCAGGTGGTGGCCACCAACGATCTCGTCTACTCGCTGAACGACATGGACGCCAACCTCGCGAACATCCTCATGGTCGGCGACAAGCAGCTCGGCCCGGGCATCGACCGGGCGTCATTCACCAAGCTGTACGAGCAGGACCGGGCCGCCGCCGACCACGACCTGCAACTGGCAGCGATCCACGCCGGCGACACCGGTGACGCGGCGCGGCAGGTCGGGCAGGCCCTTGACGCGCTCGGTTCCTACGAGGCGCTGGCCGCACAGGTGCAGTACTCGGACTCCGGGCACGCCGACCGGGCGGCCGGGCAGGTGCCCACCGACGAGGCGGCGCTGTACGCAAAAGCTACCGACCTGATGCGGCAGACGGTTCTCCCCGCCGCGAAGGCGGTGGCCGCCAGCAACGGACAGGCGCTGGAATCCTCCTACGAGAACCGTCACGGCACGGCACAGGCTGCCCAGTGGTGGATCATCGGCGCGGGCGTCGTGGCGTTGGCGGCGCTTGGCGGGACGCAGTTGTTCCTGACCCGGCGTACTCATCGGCTGATCAATCCGGCACTGGCCGCGGCCACGGTGCTCACGCTCGGCCTGACCGTGTGGGGCGCCGTCTCGATGAGCGCCGCCGCCGAACATCTGCGCGGGGCGAAGAAGGACGCCTTTGACTCCGTCGCCGCGCTCACCGCGGCCAAGGCACTGTCCACCGACGCCAACGCCGACGAGAGCCGGATCATCGTCGACCCGTCGCGCGCGGCCCAATACCAGGACTCGTACTTGGCCAAGAGCCAGCAGCTGATGGACGTCGGCTCCGGGGCGACCCTGCAGAGCTACGACACGGCAGTGAAGTCCTCTTTGGATGCCTACTTCGGCGACCCGGCCAAGCACCCCGTGCTCTTCGGAGGCTACTTCGGCACCGAGCTGAAGAACATCACCTTCGCCGGCGAGCGCGCCGCAGCCGAGCAGATGTTGCGGACCTACCAGACCTACGAGCTCGACGACCGCAAACTCCGGCAGAAGATCGCCACCGACCTGCCGGAAGCGATCCGGTTCGACACCAGCCCGGCGTCCTCCGACTCCGACGGCGCTTTCGTCGCCTATTCCGGCGCGCTGCAATCCGTCATCGACATCAACCAGAAGGCCTTCGACTCCAGCATCGCCGAGGGTCTGTCCGGTATGAGCCCGTGGCCCTGGGTTCCGCTCGGCGGCATGGTCCTGGTCGTGGTGCTGGTGGTCGCCGGGGCCAGGCCGCGGCTGGCCGAGTACCGCTGACCGGCTGAATTCTCGCAGGATGGCCGTGTCGGCCTTCCGCGCGGCTGACCCGGGAGGCGATCGGGGCGGCCCTGTCGCTCGGCGACGGTGTCATGGCGGTCACCGTCGTGCACACCGACGAGGACGACGGGGCGGCGGAAGCGGCCCTGACCGAGCGCCGGCGGGCCTGGCAGCCGGCTGTGCCGCTGGTCGTCCTGCACTCTGCCCAGCGCTCGCTGACCCGGCCGATCGTGCAGTACCTCAACCAGTTGGCGCGGGAGGCACCGGCCGCGCCGGGCGGACACGAGCGGATCACGGTCCCGATCCCCGAGGCGCAGCCGCACAAGGTCTGGCATCGGCTGCTGCACAACCAGCGCGGCGCTGTTCCTGACCGGGTGATCCGCAAGAACACCGACGCCGTCGTGTGCCGCCCGCGGTTCCGCCTCGACCAGTGGTGAGGAACATCTCGCGGGTGAGTTGTTTGCATCGCCGCGGAGGGCGTTTGCATCGCGCGAGCAAACATGATCGCAGCCGGTGACAGCGGGTTCACTTGCTAACGAAGCCCCGCTACCGGAAGGCAACGGCGCCAATGACGAACATTCTTGTCGTGGATGACGAGCCACAGCTCCTGCGAGCCCTCCGCATCAACCTCAAAGCCCGCTCGTATGAGGTGGAGACCGCCGAGCGCGGTGTGGATGCCCTCGCCTCCGTGGCGCGGCGCCTACCCGACCTCGTTCTGCTGGACCTCGGCCTTCCCGACATGGACGGAGTCGAGGTCGTCCTGGGCCTGCGCGGCTGGACCGATGTGCCGATCATGGTGCTTACCGGCCGGTCCGAGCAGGCGGAGAAGGTGCGCGTGCTCGACGCCGGGGCGGACGACTACGTGACCAAACCGTTCTCGATGGAAGAGCTGCTGGCGCGGCTGCGTGCCCTGCTGCGCCGCCGCGATTTCACGGCTGACGCGGGCTCCGAACCGGCCCGCGCACAGTACACCTTCGGATCGAGCACCGTGGACCTGGCAAAGCACACCGTGACCCGGGACGGGGAGAGCATCCGCCTCACCCGAACCGAATGGGCCGTGCTCGAGCTGCTGATGCGCCACCCGAACCAACTCGTCACCATCAACCGCCTGCTGGCCGAGGTGTGGGGGCCGGGGAATACCGGGGACGGCGGACACCTGCGCTTCCACGTGGCCCGGCTGCGGCGCAAGCTCGAGGTTGACCCGCAGCGACCCGTTCATCTGATCACCGAGTTCGGCACCGGCTACCGGTTCGTGCCCGCAGCGCCCGCGGCGCCGGAGCCGCCGGGCTAGTGAGCGGCGGCTTTGCGTTGCCCGCGGCGGCGTGTGCGATGTGTTGCCGCCACTACCGCTAGCCGTCGCACGGGTCTGAACTGGGCTTGAAGACGGTGAGCGTGTGAGGAGTGTGTGATGCGTCTGGAATCGAGTCGCGAACCTGCGTTCACGCTTATGGCCGCTTTCGTCGCCGCCATCGCCGCCACGTCGCTGCTCGCTGCGACCGGCGGCACCCGGCATGTCGACGCCGACCTGGTGGCCTACATCTGCTTGGCCACCGTGCTCGGACTCGGGACCCGCTGGTGGACCGCGCTATCGGGCGCGCTGATTCTGTGGCTGTTCTATGACGGCTTCCTGGTCGGCCGCCACGGCATCATCACCTGGCATGGATCGGTGGACGGCTGGCGGCTCGGATTCATCGTCGGCGGCGCGGCCGCCGCCCTTCTGGTCAGCCGGGTGAGCCGTTTCGCCGTAGCCGTTCCCCCACATCGCTGATCCCACTATGACACCTGCGCTTGAGGCGGCTTCCGATGACACTCATGATCCAGTACGACTACGTCAGCTGGGAGAGGCTCTTTCCGGGCTACGGCATCGACCTCAGCGCGCTCCGCTTCGAGCCCGGCGACGATTGCCGGGCAGGCGCCGCGTTGGCGCTGAAGCATCTGCGGCTGGGACGCCGCCCCAAGCCGGGCAGGGTCGCCGAAACGCTCTACGAACTGCGCGACGCCGTGGCCGCGGCCGCCGACCTGAAGTCGTGCTACGCCGCGGTGTTCTTCCCGAATCCGAAGCGCACCTCCGACCATCTGCGGCTGGAATTCACCGTCTACGACAACAGGCAAGCCAGCCTCAACCCGGCTCAGACCCTCAGCGCTGAAATCTTCGATCCGGCACGAACCGACGTCGTGGTCGAAGGACCCGACCAGATCGAGCTGCCCTGCGGGCCGGCCCTTCGCGTGCTGCAGATGACGACGGCCCAGGAACCGGACGGCACCATCGTCCATCGCCACCCGCGCATGACGATCTGCGGATCGAGCCCCTCGGGCCGGACCCAGTTCGTGATCCGGGGCCACGCCACTACCGGAGCACTCGCCGACATGCTCGACGAGATGGTCACCGCCTGGGCCAAGGGCCTCTCCCTGCCGGCGTAGAAGTCAGCGCACGAATCAAACGCGAACCGTTCGCCCCGCACGTCTCCCGCTCACCGGTCGCAAACGATGTTCGTGCCCTATATCGCTATCCCGGTGATGTCCTCGGCGGCATCGATGTCGCCGAACGCGTGGATCAGGGCGGCTACCGAGCGGCCGGACTCCTCGCGGAAGATCCGGCCGATCTCGGCCTGATCGACGTGGTGGGTGACGCCGGGGTCGGGCACGGGCCTCAGGCTCCGGGCTCGTCCTGGAAGGGCCGTACTTCGATCGGCTGGCCGATGAGGTCGACGACCCTGGACGCCCAGGCCAGGGCCGCGTCCAGGTCGTCGGCGTTGATGATGTAGAAGCCGCCGAGGTGCTCCCGGGCTTCGGCGAACGGTCCGCCGGTGGTGAGCGTCTCACCTCCGGCCCTGTGGACGACGGTCGCGGGTCGGGCGCGGTCAGTCGGCCCCCGAACACCCAGGCGCCGGAGGACTTCATCTCGTCTTGGAATGCCATGACCCGCTTGAAGGACTGCTGCATCTCCTCGTCGGTCGTCGGCTCGGGGGCCTCGCCCTCGACGCTGTGGACCGACAACAGGCCTCCTCGCGACCAGCGGGCGTTTCCCGCCTCTCACCCCTGCTACGAACGGGTCCTGCCCAGATTGACACCCGGCCGGGGAAAACGCTCGTGGTGCGCTGGCGGGTTCGCCGACCCCGCGATACTCTCGTTATGAAAGCAAAATCCTATTATGAAAAGAGCGAGGACATGGAGGCCACCGACCTCTTCCGTACCTACCTCGACCGCTTCACCTCCGGCGACATCGCCGGAGCCGCTGAGCTGCTTACCGACGACTTCCGGTTCCACGGACCGATGCTCACCTCCGAGGGCAAGGCGGCGTTCCTGGCCGGCTCGGCGCAGCTGGGACCGATCATGCGCGGCTTCCGGATGCACCGGCAGTGGCAGGACGGGGACCAGGTCTGCTCCTTCTACGACTTCAACATCCAAACCCCAGCCGGGGCCGGATCCATCCCGATGGCCGAATGGAACACGGTCCGCGACGGCAAACTCGCCTCGGCCCGCCTCATCTTCGACACCGCGGCGATGGCCGCCCTGATGCCCGCCACGTGATGCCTGTCCACCGCGTGATACCCGCACCGCAGGAAGGACCCTGAGATGCCCGCCAGAGCATGGACCGGCTATCGGCGGTTCTGCCCCCTGGCCCGCGGCCTGGACGTGATCGGCGAACGCTGGACGTTGGTGATCGTCCAGGAGCTGCTCAAGCAGCCATACCGCTACGGCGCGCTGTTGGACCGGCTTCCCGGCATCAGCACCAGTGTCCTGGCCGACCGGCTGCGCCGCCTGGAACAGGCCGGGGTTGTAGCCAGGACACCAGGCCCGGTCGGCGCCGGCGTCGTCTACACCCTGACCGACCGCGGCCGGGAGCTGCAGGAGGCGCTCAGCGCCCTGCGGCGGTGGGGCGTGGGATTCCTGGCCGACCCTACCGCCGACGGCTCGGCCCGGCAGGACTTCGACGTCACCTACGTCCAGGGCATCGAGGCGGTCACCGACGGACAGTTCCAATTCGTCGTCGACGGCCGGCCCACCACCTTGCACTTCGCCGCCGGACAGCTCCGGCAGGAACCCGGCGCCGCACCGGGAGCCGAGCTGATCGTGCGCACCGACTCCGTGTTCCTGGACCGCTGGGCCGCCGGCGAAGCCGACTGGGACGCCGGCCGCGCCAGCGGCGAGGTCGTCACCGAAGGCCCAGCGGCGGCGTGGCCGCGCTGGCTGGCCGTCACCGGCTACCTGCTGCAGGTCCTGACGGCCCCGGACCACGATCCCGCGACGGAGGAAGACAGCCATGGCTGAACAGCCCACCGATTTCTTCACGCAGGTCAGCGCCACCGCGCTGGCCCACCCCGACGTGGCGACCGGCACGATGATGGGCTTCCCGTGCCTGCGTGTCGCCGGCGCGTTCTTCGCCTCCTGCGACCACCGCACAAGGGATTATGAGTCCCTTGTGTACGCCGGTAGAATGCCGCCTTTGAGCTGCGGCTAAGTATTTCCGCGGGTGGCGTGCGGATGGGCTGTGCCGCGTATCTGCCGCGCTGCCGACAGCGGTGCGCGTGCTACCACCATCTTCTGGAAACAGATATGCCGACTACACCGTCGGGAGACGTCGCACTACCTGACCACGCACCAACCGCAACCCGCCCGACACGGGCATCCACGACACATCGAGTGGGCGCGCCGAAACTTCACAGCTGTCCTCTGTCCTCGCGTGCCTTCCCTCGGCTCGACGCCCCCACGATCCGCGCCCTGGCATAGGCGGCCCTGACCGCGGTCTTGAGTGTCTCGATGTCGTATGCGCCGTGGTGGCGCCTGCCGTTGATGAAGAACGACGGCGTGCCGGACACGCCGCTCAGGTCGGCGGAGTCGACGTCCTCGGCGACGCGGGTGGCGTGGACGTGGCTGTGCAGGTCCTCGGTGAAGCGTGCCACGTCCAGGGCCAGTTCGGTCGCGTAGCGTCGCAGGTCGGCCGGGGTCAGGGCGTCCTGGTGCGCCATCATCAGGTCGTGCATCGGCCAGAAGGCGTCCTGGCGGGCCGCGGCCTCGGCGGCCTCGGCGGCCAGGCGGGCGCGCGGGTGGACGTCGTCGAGCGGGAGGTGCCGCCAGACGTAGCGCACGTCGCCGAACTCTGCCAGGAGGGCCCGCACCACTGGCTCGGCCTGGCCGCAGTAGGGGCACTCGAAGTCCCCGTATTCGACGATCGTGACCGGCGCCTGGGCCGGGCCGCGTACGTGGTCGCGGTGTGCGTCGACCGGGACCGCCAGGTCGATGATCGACTCGGTGGTGCCCAGCAGTGCGCGCTGGCGCGCTGGCTTGGGCAGCAGTGCCGTGATCCGGAAGACCGCCCAGGCCAGCGCCGAGGACGCCAGCGCCGCGGTGAGCACGCCGAGCTTGGCCTGCTCCAGCTGCACGCCGTGGAAGGCCAGGGTGGCGATCAGCAGCGACACGGTGAACCCGATGCCGGCGGCCGCCCCGGCCCCGGCGGCCCCGGCCCAGCCGACCGGCAGCCGGACCCGGCCGCGGCTGGCCCGGGTGAGCAGCCATGCGGCGCCCAGTGTGCCGGCCGGCTTGCCGACCACGTACGCGATCAGGATGCCCAGGGTGATCGGAGAGGTGTAGGCGTCGGCCAGGAAGCGCGCGTCGATGGGGATACCGGTGTTGGCCAGCGCGAACAGCGGCACGATCGCATAGCTGGTCCAGGGGTGGTACCAGCTCTGCAGCCGCTCGTTCGGCGAGATCGCGGCCGACACCCCCAGCCGCGCGCTCTGCGCCAGCTCGGCGGTCGGCTGCTCGCGGAAGCTCCGGAACCGCTCGCTGGCCTGCTGTAGATCATCGCGGGCTGCGGGATGGGCGAACGTCAGCAACCCCATCACCAGCCCGACGGCCACCGGGTCCACGCCGGACTTGAAGAACGCGACCCAGGCCGCGAGCCCGATCACGAAGTACGGCGGCCCATAGCGCACGCCCCGCTGCCGCAGCACCAGGACCAGGCCGAGCAGCACCAGCCCGACCAGCAGCGCCACCAGCTCGACCTGGCTGTTGTAGACGAAGGCGATCACCAGGATGCCGACTATGTCGTCGACGACCGACACGGTCAGCAGATAGGTGCGCACCCGCAGCGGCAGACCCCGCCCGACCAGCGCCAGCGCGCCCAGCGCGAACGCGGTGTCGGTGCTCATCGCCGCGCCCCAGCCGTGCGCAGACGGGTGCCCGGCGTTGACGGCCAGGTAGATGGCGACCGGCACCACGGCCCCGCCGATCCCGGCGGCCAGCGGCAGTGCGAGCTGGCTGCGGCGGCGCAGCTCGCCCATGTCGAACTCCCGGCGCGCCTCCAGTCCCACGACCAGGAAGAAGAACGTCATCAGTCCGGAGTTGACCCAGCCGCGCAGGTCCTGGTCCACCCCGTGGCGCCCGACCGTGACCGCCACCCGGGTCGCCCACACGCTGTCGTACCCGGCCTGGGCGATGTTCGCCCAGGTCAGCGCCACGACAGCGGCGGCCAGCAGCAGCGCGGCGCTACCGGTCTCGGTGCGCAGGAACCGCCGCCGCGGGGTGCTCCGGTCGTCGGCCGAGGTCATCGCGGCTTCCGGGCCCGGCGCGGAGGAGCGCAAGATCGCCATACCGGGATTCTGCCGAATCGGAGGTACCGCGCGCTCGGGGAGGCAGGCGAGAGATATGCGAATTCTTCGAGTTCCGCCTCACCATAAGGATCTCCAGGCCCGACGCGGACGCGCTGACGGCGACGGTCATGGGGCCCAGATACAGCAGCGCCGTCGGTTGGTACCTGCCGGTGAAGTACTTGCCCCGGCCAGGGCGCGAGCCGGTCCTGCTGGTCACCGGGCCGCCCCGGGCGCCGTGGTCGCGGTCCGTCTCCGATCGGGCAGGCTTGGAGACATGAGGTGGCCTGGTGGCGCCGTGCCTGCCGCACCGTCTGTGACCGCGCTGAGGCACGGTTGTGTGAACGTCATGGGCCAGCCCGCGGCCGGCGTTTGGATTTCGTGAGCGCTGCCCGACGCTGAGCCGGTGGGAGCTGATGTCCCGGTGCTGCCGTCTACTGTGAAGGGGCCGGTGATGATCACCGGATCGGCAACGGGAGTAGACCAGTGGCCCACCGCACCAAGACCGTCCGAGCTGCGGCGCTCGTTCTCGTGCTCGCGTCCGCGGCAATCGGTGTGTCGGCGTGCTCATCGACGCCGGCGGTGTCGGCCAAGACCACGTCCTGTGCCGACTTCGCCACGCTGATCGCGGCCGCGGTCAGCGGCAACAACGGCGCCACGGACCAGGCCACGACCCTCAAGAACGGGCAGGCGCTGGCCCAGAGCCTCACCCAGGAGGCCGCCGCTGCGACCGATCCGAGCGCCAAGGCGGCCATGACCGCGTTCGCCGCCGACTACACGTCACTCGTCTCGGCCATCGGAAAGGCTGACGCCGGCGACAAGGCGGCGGCAGCGGACGTCACCACCATCTCGGCGAAGGTCACGTCGGATTCGGCGGCAGTGAAGAGCGTCTGCGGAAACTGATACCTGGCAAAGCCACGTCCGGCTGGCAAACGTGTGCGAGTTCATGGCACGGCGCATGTGTGTTGTGAGGAATGGTTCTGGGCGGATTCCGGGTCTCGCAAGGCAGCGGCAGTGTGAGCACACTGGCGACGTGATCCCTACTGCCGAGGCTCCGTCGGTGCTCGCCATGTTGCGCCGTAGTGCTGCGCAGCGCCCAAAGGTCGTCGCTGTCAAAGACGCGAGTAGAGAGCTGACCTACGAGGAGCTCCTCGACGAGGTGCACCTTCTCGCCTCGCATTTGCGGAGCCTCGGTGTCCGGCCTGGCGCGCTGGTGGCCAGTTGCCTGCCGCGCGGTGTCGCGGCGGTGGTGACGCAGGTCGCGGTGTTCACCGCCGGCGCGGTGCATGTGCCCGTCGATCCGGGGCATCCCGACGCGCTGGTCCGGCAGATGCTGGCCGGAGTCGGTGCCCGGTTCCTTGTTGTGGAGCGGGAACGTACCGTCATCGGGGACGTCCGGCAGGTTCTGTTCGGCGACGCGGCGATCGGCCGGGCGTCGCCGGACGCGGGGTGGCCGGGGTGGCCCGAGCCGGCCGCGGGTGCGCTGGCGTACGTGATCCACACGTCGGGCAGCACGGGACGGCCGAAGCCGGTGGCGGTGTCGCACGGCGCCATCGCCAACTCCACCCAGGCCCGCCTGCTTCGCTACGGCAGCCCGATCGGCGAGTTCGCGTACGCCCACGCGATGACCTTCGACCTATGCATCGCAGTCGTCTGGTGGACTTTCGCCATGGGCGGCACGCTGAGGATGCTCGCGGCCGACCCGGGCGGACTCCTCGGCGACCTCGTGGAGGCACTGTCCACCGGCGGCACCACGCACACGGAGATCACGCCGTCGCTGTATCAAGCCGTTCTATGCTCGGTGGACAAGCCGGCGCCGACGCTGCGGATGGTCGTGCTGGGCGGTGAGAGCGTTCCCGCCGAGTTGGTCGAGGAACACTACCGGCGGATGCCCGATGTCGAGCTGGTCAACGAGTACGGTCCGACCGAGGCGGCGGTGTGGTGTGCCGGCGCCACCCTGCGTCCCGGTGAGGATGTGGTCATCGGCACTCCGGTGCTGAACACGGAAGTCCTGGTGTTGGACGCCGACCAGCGGGTGCTGCCGCCGGGCGAGTTCGGTGAGCTGTGCGTCGGCGGGGCCAACCTCGCGGAAGGCTATCTCGGGCAGCCGGAGTTGACCCGGGCCAAGTTCGTGCCGCATCCGGCGGACCCCGCGCGCCGGGTCTACCGCACCGGAGACGTGGGGCGGTGGCGCGCGGACGGCCTGCTTGAAGTCCGGGGCCGCATCGACGACCAGGTCAAGGTGCGCGGCTACCGGATCGAGCTCGACGGTGTCGCCGCGGTGTTGCGCGGTGCGTCCGGAGTCCGCGAAGCGGTCGTCGTGAAGCGTGATTCGGAGAGTCTGGTGGCTTATGTCACGTCGGCGTCCGAAGGCGCGTCGGCGGCTGAGACGCTGCGGGCCGAGGTGCGGCGCCACGCGGAGAAGTCGTTGCCCGAGTACGAGCGTCCGTCGACCTACGTCGTGCTGCCCCGGATGCCGCTGAACAGCAACGGCAAGATCGACCGGACGGCGCTGCCCGAGCCGCCGGTCCGGCGACCGGAGCTGAGCACTGCCTACGTTCCGGCGACGCGGCCGGACGAGCTGCGGGTCGCCGCGATCTTCGCCGAACTGCTCGGCGTGGACCGGGCCGGTCTGCACGACGACTTCATCGAGCTGGGCGGCGACTCGCTGTTGGCTGCCCGCGCCGCGCACCGCCTGGGCGACGAGTTCGCTGTGGACGCGCCGATCAGGGTCGTCTTCGACCACCCGACGGTGGGACGCCTGGCCGCCTGGCTGGTCACCGCACCGCTCCGGAGCCACCAGGTTGCCGACCCGCCCGAGCCGGACGTCGGCGACCGGCTCCCGTTCAGCGCGTTGCAGTACGCGACCTGGGAAGAGGACCAGGCGGCGGGCTGGAACATCGTCGCCGGCCCGGATTTCACCCTGTCGGTCACCTATCGGATCAGCGGACCGCTCGACGTCGCCGCGCTCGGCGACGCGGTGGACGAACTAGTCGGTCGGCACGCGGCGCTGCGGTCATCGCTGCATATGCGGCCAGGCGAGGGCTACCAGGTAATCCGGCCGGCGAAGACGGGGCTGCTGCGGACGGCGGGGCCCGGGACGGAGCCGGGGGATCTGCTGCGGACCGAGCCGCTCGAACCGGCGTCCGGGCGGGTGTTCGCGGCCGACCTGATCAGCGCCTCCGACCTCGAACACACGTTGTCCCTGCGAGCGCATCACATGATCTCCGACGACTTGTCGATCGCACTGATCGAGCGTGAGCTGACCCAGCTCTACGAGGGCTTCCGGCTCGGCCGCGACTCCGGACTGGAGGCGGTGCCCGACTACCGCGCCGTGATCGGGCAGCCCGTACCGGCGCCTACTTCGGCCGATCTGGCCTACTGGGCCGAGAAGTGCAGAGGCGCGAAGCCCATCGAGCTCATCCCCAGACAACGGATACAGAACGCCACGGCGGACCAGCGCACCAGACTGATCCCGGACGAGGTGGCGGACCGGGGCACCAGAGCGAGCAACCTCGTCGTGCCCGCAGCGGAGTTCCTGAGCTTGGTAAGGGCGAACCGGGTGACACTGCAAGCCGCGCTCTACGCGATGATGCACGCGCTCGTAGCAGCCGACACCGGTGATCCCGAGGTGCTTCTGCACACCGTCAACGCGGCGCGGCGCACTCCGGAGCAAGAACGGACGGTCGGACTGTTCGTCGACGTGGTGCTGCTACGGCAACGGGTTAGCGCCGGGATGTCCTTCGTGGACAGCTTGCGGTGCGCGGCCGACGAGCTGAACGCGACTTACCGGCATGCCAACGCCGATACATCCACGCTCTGCGAGGCGGTACCGGACCTGCTGACCCTGATGTCTCAGAACCAGTGGGTGACCTTCGAGGCGATCGCGCCGGTGACCGGCCTGAAGCTGGCAGACTGCACGATCCAGCGCCGAGAACAGTTCCAGGACGGCTACGAGGGACTGGACTACCAGCAGCCGGTGGAGCTGAACGTGATAGCCCGGCAGGAGGGAACCGCGCTGCGGCTGGTCGCCCAACACGACACGTCGTTCGTCCCCGCGCACTATGTGGACGGCCTGCTGCGGCGGATGCGGGAGATCATCGTCGCCTGCGGTCAGGACGGCGACCGTCCGATGGACGAGGTGGTGTCGGCAGACCCGTGGCTGCGCGCGCTGTGACGACGACCCGACCTGGATACCGAGTGCCCACCATGCCTGTAGCCATCGACCGTGACCTGTGGATCCGCAGGTACCACCCGTCGCCGGACGCTCCCGTCCGCCTACTGTGCCTTCCGCACGCGGGCGGATCAGCGTCCTTTTTCCGCCCGGTGTCGCAGGCCCTGGCGCCGAAGGTCGAAGTGCTCGCCGTGCAATATCCCGGACGCCAGGACCGCCGCGGCGAACCGTGACTTCGATCTGCGGGTCTTTCCCGGCGGCCACTTCTACCTGGCCGAGCACGCCCCCGAGGTGGTCCGGCACATCGCGGACCGACTCGATCGCCTCCCCCGGGATCGAAGCCGGAGTGAACCGGTTTGGCGGCAGCCGTGCTGCCGAATCCGGGCCGACCCCTAGCTACCCCGGATTCGGACAAAGCGGCCTTCGGCCCCTAATTTCTGTCCGTTCCCGGGATGTCATTCAGGGGCTGCCACGGCAGACGGCCGAGGGCATGATCGAGGTTGTCCCGCGTGCGAGGAGAGCGAACATGGCGGTGGCCTCAGTCGCCACAGGTTGGCTGCCGTTCGGAGAGTTCCGGACGTGGTACCGGGTCACCGGAAGGCTGGACGGCGAAGCGCCGCCGCTGGTCGTCGTGCACGGTGGTCCCGGCAGCAGCCACGACTACCTCCTCGCGCTGAGCTCGATGGCCGAGGACGGCCGGGCGGTCGTGCACTACGACCAGCTCGGCAACGGCGGATCCACCCGACTGCCCGACCGCGGCGCGGAGTTCTGGACGCCCGGCCTGTTCCTGGACGAGCTGGCGAACCTGCTGGAAGGGCTCGGCATCGCCGAGCGCTACGTGCTGTTCGGGCAGTCCTGGGGAGGCATGCTCGCCGCGCGGCACGCCGCCGACCGGCCCGCCGGACTGCGGGGTCTGATCATCGCCAACGCCCCGGCCTCGTACCGGTTGTGGCGCAGCGAGATGGAGGTGCTGCGCGCCGCTCTGCCCGACGGCGTGGACGAGGTACTGCGGCGGCACGAGGCAGCCGGCACCACGGACTCCGACGAGTACTTCGAGGCGATGCGGGTGTTCTACGGCCGGCATGTCTGCCGCATCGAACCGTGGCCCCGGGACTACCTCGCCTCCTTCATGGAGACGGCCGACAACCCGACGGTCTACCGGACGATGAACGGCCCGAGCGAGTTCCACGTCATCGGCACGTTGCGGGACTGGTCGGTCGAGGACCGGCTGCCCGAGATCTCCGTGCCGACGCTGGTCCTGTCCGGCCGGTACGACGAGGCCACCCCGGTGACGGTCCGTCCGTTCGACGAGCTGATCCCGGATGCCCGCTGGGAGATCTTCGAGGACTCCAGCCACGTGCCCCATCTGGAGGAGCCCGAGCGTTTCCACGCGGTGGTCTCCGGTTTCCTCTCCGGCCTGGAGACGCGATCCCGATGAGCGACGACGACCTGCCCGGCCCGGGCACCGCCCTGGTCTTCCCCGGCATGGGGCCGACCCGGTTCGCCGACCTCGGCAGGTTCCTGCTGCTCGACCGGCGCGCCCGGCGCCTGACCGCCACCGCCGACGCCCGCCTCGGCTACCCGCTGACGGACCGCTTCGCCGCCGCCGAAGGCGACTATTCCGAGTACGCGCAGGTGTCCTTCTTCGTGGCCTGCCTCGCGCTCGCCGAGTGGGCCGAGGACGAGCTCGGCATCGAGCCGATCGCCTGCGTCGGGCCGAGCTTCGGCGAGAAGCCGGCCGCCGTGCGCGTCGGGGCGCTGTCCTTCGAGGACGGGGTGTGGATGACGGCCCGGATCGCGCGCTGCCTTCAGGAGTACTTCGCCGTCGAGCACTGCGACGTGGTGACCCACTCGTTCGCCCGGGTTCCCGAGGAGCGGGTCAGGGAGCTGCTTGACGGGCACGCCGCGCGTGGCGGCTGGTCGGACATCTCCTGCTACATCGATCGTGACCTGTTCATGGTCTCGCTGCGGGAGACGGATCTGGAGTGGCTGGAGCGCTCCGTGCGCTCGCTGGGTGGCCTCTCCCTCTACACGATGCGCCCGCCGATGCACTCCTCCGCGTTCGACGGGCTGCGCCGCATGGTCGCCGAGGAGGTTCTCGCAGAACTCGCATTCGCCGACCCGCTCCTGCCGCTGATCGCCGACCAGGACGGATCCGTGGTGAAGGACGGTACGGGAGCGCGGGCCATGCTGCTCGACAGCTTCGTCCGCCCGCTGCGCTGGCCCGAGGCCGTCGCCGGGCTGCGCGGCCTCGGTGTCGAGCGGGTCTGCGTGGCCGGGCCGGACAGCCTGTTCGGCCGGGTCGGCTGCACGACGAGGGCCTTCGAGGTGGTCTCGGCCACCCCTTGGCTCGCCCTGCAGCCGCGCCGCCGGGCCGGCCCGGCACCCGGCGGATCAGGTGGTGGTCGTTGAGCGCACCGCCGCGAGCGCCAGCCACAGAACGGCCGGGGTCGCAAAGGTCTCCATAGTCAGAGACTCTTCCGGGAAACGCATTTGGTATTCGGATTCCAGTACCGAGAGGAGTTCCACCGTGCCCAAGGAATCAAGTCCGTATTCCCGGAGTGAGGTGTTCTCCTCAAGCGGTTCGCGTTCCGGGAGAAACGGCAGGTAGCTGCGGATGAGTTGCTCGAATTGCGAATCCCACATGAGCCGGAGCATACCGAGAAGTGTGTCTGACGCAACATAGCCCCGTAGGAATTCCCTTCGCGGTAGAGAGGAGAACATGGAAAGGGTAGTCGCGGGCGCTGTGCATGAGCGCTTTCTGCGCGGGCTCGCGCTGACCCCGCGCGGCCCGGCTGTGTGCTGCGCCGGTGCGTCCGCCACCTACGAAGAGCTGCATGACAGGGCACTGCGGCAGGCCGGGGCCCTTGCCGAGACCGGCGCCCGCACCGTTGCGGTCCTCGCGGACAAGGAGCCGGTTGCTTACGCGGGCATCCTCGCCGGTCTGTACGCCGGGGCCGCGGTCGTGCCGCTCCGCCCCGACTTCCCCGCGGCCCGAACCCGGCGGATGCTCGAAGCATCCGGCGCCACCGCGCTCATCGTCGACGAGTGGGGTGCGGCGCTCACATCCGAACTGCTCGGCGAACGCGCGGATGTCGCCGTGTTCGGGCCCCGATCCACTCCCGCGTCGACCGCGCTCGACGAGCCCCGCGGCGTCCGCCCCGAGGATCCCGCCTTCATCCTGTTCACCTCGGGATCAACCGGGCGTCCCAAGGGCGTGGCTGTCACGCACGGCGCGACCGGGCACTACTTCGGGCTGCTCGACGCCCGCTACGACTTCGGCCCCGGCGACGTCTTCTCGCAGTCCTTCGACCTGAACTTCGACTGCGCCGTCTTCGATCTGTTCACCGCGTGGGGTGCGGGGGCGAGCCTGCAGACCGTGCCGCCGTACGCCTACCGCGATCTGCCCGCGTTCCTGAACGAGCGGCGGGTCACCGTGTGGTTCTCCACTCCCGGAGCGATCGCGCTGGCCCGGCGCACCAGCGGACTGTTCCCCGGTTCCCTGCCGGGCCTGCGCTGGTCCCTGTTCGCCGGCGAGGCGCTGCTGTGCCGCGACGCCGCCGACTGGCAGCGCGCCGCGTCGAATTCGACCCTTGAGAACCTCTACGGGCCCACCGAGCTGACCGTGACCGTTGCCGTACACCGGTGGTCGGAGCCGCGTTCGGCGGCGCTGGCCGTCAACGGCGTCGTGCCCATCGGGAGCGTGCACGGCGGACACGACCATGTCCTGCTTGACGAGAGCGGCCAGGTCGTCGAGGACGAGGGCGAGCTCTGCGTCACCGGGCCGCAGCTGAGCCCCGGCTACCTCGACCCGGCCGACGAGACCGGCCGGTTCGTGCACCGCGAGGGCCGGCGCTGGTACCGCACCGGCGACCGTGTGCGCCGGATCGAAGGGGGCGAACTGGCCTACCTGGGCCGTGCGGACTCCCAGGTCCAGGTGCACGGCTGGCGTATCGAACCCGCCGAGGTCGAGCACGCGCTGCGCACCGGGACCCCGGTGCGCGACGCGGTCGTGGTCGGCGTCCCGAAACACGGCACCACCGAACTCGTCGTGTTCTACACCGGCGAGGCCGTGCGCCCCGTCGAGCTCGCCGTACGACTGCGCGAAACGCTGCCCGAGACCGTGGTGCCGCGTCACTTCCACCACGTGGAGGAATTCCCTGTGAACGCCAACCGGAAGATCGACCGCGCCCGGCTGACCGAACACGCGCTCGCGCTGCACCCGGCCGTGCCGGAGGCCCCTTTCGTGGCGAACGGTCCGGCCGCTTTCGTCCACACAGTGCTCGACGAAGCCGCGGGCGAGGTCCCCGACGCCACGGCGGTGCGCGACGCGGTCGGCGCGTGGACCTACCGCGAACTCGACGAGCACAGCCACGCCTTCGCCGCCTGGCTGGCCGGGCACGGTGTCGGCCCCGGTGACCGGATCCTCGTCCAGTTGCCCACCGCGTGCCCGCAGACCGCGATGTTCTACGGGACCTCCCGGCACGGCGCGGTGTTCGTCCCGATCAACCCGGCGATGAAGCCCTTCCATCTCGGATCGGTCATCGACAGCGCCGAGCCCCGGCTGATCGTTGCCGCCGACGCCGAGACGCCGCGCCTGCGCGAGCTCACCGACACACCGGTACACGGCTTCGACGGCGTCTGGCACGAAGTCGAGTCGCTGCGCGAGCAAGGCGCGCGGGCCAAGGCCGCCGGGGCGCACCCGGAGGATGTCGCAGTACTCGTCTACACCTCGGGCAGCACCGCGGAGCCCAAAGGCGTGATCGAACCGCACGCCCAGATCACCTTCGCCTCCCGCGCCATTCAGGCGGTGCTCGGCTACCGGCCGGACGACGTGGTCTTCTGCCGCTTCCCGCTGTCCTGGGACTACGGCCTCTACAAGGTCCTGCTGGCCTGCCTGGGCCGGTCGCAGATCGTGCTCGCGGGAGAGGAGTCCGACCTCGCCCTGCTGCGCCGGATGCGCGAGGTCGGAGCGACGATCGTGCCGATCGTGCCCTCACTCGCCGCGATGCTGACCACGCTCGCCGCCCGCGAGGACCCGTCCGCCGGCCGCGCCCCGGTCCGCCTGTTCACCAACACCGGCGCCGCGCTGCCCGCGTCCACGACGGAGGCGCTGCGGGCGGCGTTCCCCGGGACACGCGTGGTGCGGCAGTTCGGGCAGACCGAGTGCAAGCGCATCTCGATCATGCCCCCGGACCAGGACGACCAACGGCCCGACTCGGTGGGCCTGCCGCTGCCCGGTACCAGAGTGCTGATCCTCGACGACGCCGGGCGCGAGCTGCCGCCCGGGCAGACCGGGGAGATCGTCGCGGCCGGCCGGCACGTGATGCCCGGCTACTGGCGGTCCGCGGAACTGACCGCCCGCGCCTTCCGCCGCGATCCGGCCACCGGCGAGCCCCGGCTGCACACCGGCGACTACGGCCGCCTCGACGAGGACGGCTACCTCTACTTCGAGGGCCGCCGCGACGACATGTTCAAACGCAGGGGAATCCGGATGAGCACCTTGGAGATCGAGGCCGCCGCGATGGACATCCCCGGCGTCCGCGCGGCCGGCGCGGTCCCGCCGGACGGGGAGCGCGACCTTGCGCTGTGTGTGGAAGCCGACCTGCCCGGGCACACAGTGCTCCGCGAACTTGCGCGCCGTCTGGAGCCGGCCAAGGTGCCCGCGATCTGCCATGTCGTGGCCGAGTTCCCGTTGACCGCGCACGGAAAGAACGCGACCGCCGAACTGGCCCGCCTGATCGACGCGGCGCACGTGACCGCGGACCGGGCCCGCCGATGACCGCGCCCGACGTTGCCGAGCTGGCTGAGCGCTATGGCACCCCGTTGTACGTCTACGACCTCGACGAGGTGACCACGGCGCGCGACGAGCTGGTCGCGTCGTTGCCCGAAGGATTCGAGCTCTACTACGCGCTGAAGGCCAACCCGCATGTCGACCTCGTCCGAGCGGCGCGCGAGGGCGCGGAGCGGATGTGCCGGGCCGAGGTCAGCTCGACCGGCGAACTGGACGCGGCGCTCGCCGGCGGCCACCCGGCCGGGAACTGCCTGTACACCGGGCCCGGCAAGACCGACGCCGAACTCGACCGGGCTATCAGCCTCGGCGTGCGCACCTTCTCCGCCGAGTCCCCGTCGGACCTGCGGCACATCGGCGCCGGCGCGCTGCGGCAGGGCGTCACCGCGCGCTGCCTGCTCCGGCTGAACATCGCTTCGGCCGGTGCGGCCACCGGCATCCGGATGACCGGGCGGCCCTCCCAGTTCGGCATCGACGGCGAGACCATAGCCGAGACCCTGCCCGCGCTCCTGCGCACGCCGGGCACCCGGGTGGTCGGCGCGCACTTCTTCACCATGAGCAACGCCGCCGACGCCGACAGCCTGCTCGCCGAGTACGAGCACGTCATCGCGACGGCTGCCGCCCTCGGCCGCGATCATGGCCTTCCGCTGGAGCTGCTGGACCTCGGCGGGGGATTCGCCGCCCCGTACGCGGTGCCGGGCCGCCGCACGCCGTATCCGAAGCTGCGCGCCGAACTCGTCCGCCTGCTCGACCTGCATCTGCCGGACTGGCGTGCCGGCCGGCCGCGGCCGGTGTGCGAATCAGGACGTTACCTCGTGGCCGGGAGCGGGTGCCTGGTGGCCCGGGTGGTCAACGTCAAGCGGGGCCGCGGCGGTCCGTTCGTCGTGCTCGACGCGGGCATCAACGTCCTGGGCGGCCTGTCCGGGATCGGCCGCCTGCTGCCGGCCGCCGTCCAGTTCGAACCGGGCCAGGAGCCGGCGGCCGAACGCGGCAGCCTGGTCGGGCCGCTTTGCACACCGGGCGACAGCCTCGGCCGGAACGTCGAGCTGCCGTCGCTGGCGCCCGGAGATCTGGTGACGATCCCGAACGTCGGCGCCTACGGCCTGTCCGCGAGTCTGGTGCACTTCCTGAGCCGGCCCGCTCCCGTCGAGGTGACGCTGCGCGGCGGCGAGGTCGTCTCGGCCACGCGCCTGGAACAGCGCCGCACCAACGTCGAGCAGGCCCGGCGGTGAACATGGCGCTCACGCTCGACGCTGCGGAGCGCAACCGGGAGCGGGAACGTCCCGTGATCGTCAGCGGCACGTCCTCGGACGCGCACACCTGGAACCTCGTCTACCTGCAGCTGCTCGTCGAGGAACTCGGCTACCGGGTCGTCAATCTCGGGTCCTGCGTACCCGACGAACTGCTCATCTCGACCTGTCTGCGGCTCCAGCCGATCTTCGTGGTGCTCAGCAGCATCAACGGACATGGCGGGCAGGACGGGCTGCGGCTCATCCGCAAGCTGCGCGCGGACGGCGCGCTGCGCACCTTGCCGGTGGTGATCGGCGGCAAGCTCGGTGTCGGCGGCGCCGATCCGCGGATCGGCGCCGACCTGGCCGCCGCCGGGTTCGACGCGGTCTTCGACGACGCGTCGGACGGCCCGGTGCTGCTGCGCCGGTTCGTGCACGAACTCACCACGGGGGCCTCGCGTGAGCTTCGGTGAGGCCGTCCGCCGCGCTTACGCGGCCGGGCGGCTGGTCGTGCAGCCGCGTATGGGTTTCGGATCGCCGGAGGTCATGCGGGCCGGCTTGGCCGCCACCCGGTACGCGGACGCCGCCACGGTCGGCACGATCACGGTCGACAGCTATACGCGGCTGGACGACATGGCGGCGCTCGCCGAGGCACTGCGCAGCCGAGCCGCCCTCAACGGATACCCGATCGCGAGCCACCCGGCCGCCACCACCCGCGCCATGCTCGACGGGGTCCGAGATGAGGGGTTCCCGGTCCAGGTACGGCACGGCTCCGCACGGCCCCGGCGGATCATCAAAGCGCTGATCGAGGCCGGGCTGCACGCCACCGAGGGCGGTCCGGTCTCCTACTGTCTGCCCTACGGGCGCACCCCGCTCGCGGAGTCCGTCCGCAACTGGCGGGAGGTCTGCGAGCTGATGGCGGGCGCCGACGAACGGCCGCATCTGGAGACGTTCGGCGGCTGCATGCTCGGCCAGCTGTGCCCGCCGAGCGAGCTGGTCGCGCTCAGCGTGCTGGAGGCGATGTTCTTCCAGCAGCACGGTGTCGCCGACGTCTCGGTCAGCTATGCCCAGCAGACCCACCCCGGCCAGGATCTGGAGGCCCTCGCGGCGCTGCGGCGGCTGTGCGCCGAGCTGCTGACCGGCGACTGGCACGTCGTCGTCTACGCCTACATGGGCCGCTATGCCAGCACCCCGGAAGGGGCCAGGGCGCTGCTCGCCGGCGCCGCGGGGCTTGCCGTGGCCGGCGGGGCGCAACGCCTGATCGTCAAGACCGTCGCCGAGGCCGTCCGGATCCCGACCATCGCGGAGAACGTGGCAGCCCTCGAATACGCCGACGCGGCGGCCCGCCGGGCGGCCGGGGCCCAGGCGCCGGACTTCGCGCACGACGGCGGCCCGGTCTACCGGGAGGCGCGGGTCCTCATCGACGCCGTTGTGGACCAGGCGGCCGATCTGGGCGATGCGCTCCTGCGCGCTTTCGCACGTGGGCTGCTCGACGTCCCCTACTGCATCCACCCCGACAACGCCGGGCGGGCGCGCGGCCGGATCGGTCCGGACGGGCGGCTCGGGTGGGCCGAGATCGGCGCGCTGCCGCTCGGCGGTCTCGTCGCCCGCTCGGACGACGGCCCGTGGACCGCAGCCGATTTCCTGGCCTCGCTCTCCCACGTCCAGCAGACCTTCGACGCGGCGGCGTTGACCGCCGGTCCAGTCCCCGTCGCACACCACTACCGCGGAGCACTTCGGCGATGAGCACACCGGATCCCGTTCACCTGACCGCCGCACTGGCCGCCCTCCCCGCCGCCGAGCGCGAACGGTACCTTGTCCGCCTCGTCCAGGACCGCGTCACCGCGGTGGTGCGTGAGATCAGGCCGGGCGCCACCGAGGCGGCGGAGCCGGACCGCAGCTTCCAAAGCCTCGGTCTGGACTCCCTGGGCGCGGTCGCCCTGCACGGCCGGCTCAGCGCCGACACCGGTCTGGCACTCCCGGTCGCCGTCGCCTTCGACCACCCGACCCCGGCCGATCTGGCCCGGCATCTGCTCGCGCTGCTCTTCGGCACGGAGACGGAGGTGGACGCGGAGCAGACGGGTATCCCCGCTTCGGGCCGGTCCGCGTCCGACGAACCGGTGGCCGTCGTCGGCATCGGCTGCCGCTTCCCGGGCGGGGCGGACTCGCCGGAAGCCCTGTGGCAGCTGGTGGCCGACGGACGGCACGTCAGCAATGACTTCCCCACCGACCGCGGCTGGGACCTCGAAGGGCTCTACGATCCGGACCCGGACACCCCGGGAAGCGCGTACGTGCGCACCGGCGGGTTCCTGGCCGACGCCGCGGAGTTCGACGCCGACTTCTTCGGCATCTCCCCGCGCGAGGCCGCCGCGATGGATCCGCAGCAGCGCGTGGTGCTGGAGACGTCCTGGGAGGCGCTGGAGCGCGCCGGCATCGATCCGGGTGTGCTGCGCGGTTCGGCCACGGGCGTGTTCATCGGCGCTGAGCCCCAGGAATACGGCCCGCGGCTCCACGAGGCGGCGGACGGCCTGGACGGCTACCTGCTGGCGGGTGCGGCGCCCAGCGTCGTCTCCGGCCGGGTCGCCTACGCCTTCGGGCTCGAAGGCCCGGCGCTGACCGTGGACACCGCCTGCTCCGGCTCCCTGGTCGCCCTGCACCTGGCCGTCCAGTCGCTGCGGCGCGGCGAGTGCACGCTCGCGCTCGCCGGCGGGGTCGCCGTGATGGGCGGTCCCGGCACCTTCACCGCCTTCTCCCGGCAGCGCGGTCTGGCGGCCGACGGGCGGGTGAAGGCGTTCGCCGCCGCGGCGGACGGCACCGGGTTCGCCGAGGGCGTCGGCATCTTCGTCCTCGAACGCCTCTCCGACGCGCGCAGGGCCGGACATCCGGTCCTCGCCGTGATCCGGGGGAGCGCGGTGAACCAGGACGGCGCGTCGAACGGGCTGACGGCGCCGAACGGCCTGGCGCAGCGCAAGCTCATCCGGGCCGCGTTGGCCGACGCCGGGCTCTCGGCCGCCGACGTGGACGCCGTCGAGGCACACGGCACGGGGACCACGCTCGGCGACCCGATCGAGGCCCAGGCGCTGCTGGCGACGTACGGCCGGGACCGCGACCCGGAAGCCCCGCTGTGGCTCGGGTCGGTCAAGTCCAACATCGGCCACGCCCAAGCCGCCGCGGGCGCGGCGGGCCTGACCAAGATGATCATGGCTCTGCGGAACGCGGCGCTGCCGGCGACCCTGCATGTGGACGAACCCACCCCGCACGTGGACTGGTCGGCCGGGGGAGTACGGCTGTTGACCGGGCAGCGTCCGTGGCCGACCGTGGACCGGCCCCGCCGCGCCGCCGTCTCCTCCTTCGGGATCAGCGGCACCAACGCGCACGTCATCGTCGAGCAGGCGCCCGCAGCGGTGGACACCGACGGGGACGCGGAGACCGACTCCGGCGTGCCGGTATCTCCGTTGCCCATCATGCTTTCCGCACGAAGCGACTCGGCCCTGCGCGCACAGGCCCGCTCCCTGGCATCCGTCCTGGGCGAGGAGGCCAACGCGCTGGCGGACGTCGGATACTCGCTCGCGACCACGCGCGCCTCGCTTCCGCACCGGGCCGTCATCCTCGCCGCAGACCGCGCGGACGCTCTGCGCGGGCTGGACGCACTGGCGGCCGGTGGTGCCGAAACCGGGCTGGTCCAAGGCGTCGCCGCGCCCGGCGGGCTCGGCATGCTCTTCACCGGGCAGGGCTCGCAGCGTCTCGGCATGGGTGGCGCACTGCACGAGGCCTTCCCGGTGTTCGCCGACGCCTTCGACGAGATCGTCGGCCACCTCGATCTGCAGATCGACCGGCCGCTGCACGAGGTGCTGCACGGTGCGGACGCCGCGACGCTTCAGCTCACCGGCTACGCGCAGTGCGCCCTGTTCGCCCTCGAAGTCGCTCTCTACCGGCTGGTCGAGTCCTGGGGCGTGCGCCCGGATGTCCTGCTCGGCCACTCGATCGGCGAACTCGCCGCCGCGCACGTCGCGGGCGTGTGGTCGGTCCCGGACGCGTGCGCCGTGGTCGCCGCGCGCGGGCGGCTGATGCAGGCGCTGCCCGAGGGCGGCGCGATGGCAGCTGTCACTGCGACCGAGGACTATGCCAGGCCTCTTCTGACGGGCGGCGTGGGCATCGCCGCGGTCAACGGTCCCGAGTCGGTCGTCCTGTCCGGCCCCGACGCCGACCTCGACATGGTCTTGAGGTGTTTGGCCACCGAGGGGCGCAAGACAACCCGGCTACGCGTGTCGCATGCGTTCCACTCGGCGCTGATGGAACCGATGCTCGACGACTTCCGCAGGATCCTGAGCATCGTTGAGTACCACCCGCCGCGCATCCCGGTCATCTCCAACCTGACCGGTGGCCCGGCGACCGGCGATGAGCTGTGCACTCCCGAATACTGGGTGCGGCATGTGCGCGAGACCGTGCGGTTCGCCGAAGGCGTGGGCGCGCTGGCCGCCGCCGGGGCACGCACAGTGCTCGAACTCGGCCCGGACGCGGTCCTGTCAGCGATGGCCCGTGACTGCGTCGAGGATGCGGGCATCGAGTTCCTGCCGATGCTGCGTCGCGATCGCCCGGAGCCGGAGACCGTTCTCACCGCCGTGGCCACCGCGTACGTACGCGGCACGCCGGTCGATCGCGGCGCGTTCTACGCTGGAACCGGCGCGCGCCGCGTCGAGCTGCCCACCTACCCGTTCCAGCGGCGGCGCTACTGGCTCGCCCCTTCGGCCTCGGCCCGCGTGGACGCGGCACTGTTCGGGCAGAGCGTTTCCCGGCATCCGCTGCTGACGGCCGCCGTCGGGCTCGCGGACAGCGGTGCGACCGTGCTGACCGGACGGCTCTCGGCGGATTCCGCGCCCTGGCTCGGCGAGCACGTCATCGCAGGCTCCTGCGTGCTGCCGGGCACGGCCTTCGTGGACCTGGCGCTGCACACGGCGAAGCTCGTCGGTCGTGCGGCGGTGGAGGAGCTGACGCTGCTCGCGCCGCTGGTGCTCCCGGCGACGGGCGGTCTCGCCTTGCAGGCCGTCGTGGCACCGCCCGGACCGGACGGTCGCGCGAATGTCGAGTTCCACGCGCGTAGCGAGCAAGAGGGTGCGCCGTGGACGCGCTACGCCACAGCCGTCCTGACCACGCAGGCCGGACCGTCGTACGTCGGCCTGGCCGAGTGGCCGCCGACGGGTGCGGAGCCGGTCGACATCGCTGATCTGTACGAGAGTCTGGCCGATGAGGGCTACCGCTACGGTCCGACGTTCCGTTGTCTGCGCGCCGTCTGGAAGCGCGGCGGCGAGGTCTTCGCCGAAGTCGCCCTGCCGGAAGCGGTCGAAGCGAGCGCCCACCTGCTGCACCCGGCATTGCTGGACGCGGTGCTGCACGCCACCGACTTCGCCGAGGGTGAGGCCCGCGAGCCGGGCGAGATCCGGCTTCCGTTCGCCTGGCGGGGCGTGACCGCGTATGCCCCAGGCGCCTCCGTGCTGCGCGCGCGCATCACTTCGCATCCGGACGACGGCGGCGTCGCCCTGGATCTGGCCGACGAGTCCGGAACTCCGGTCGCCTCGATCGCGGGGTTCCGTAGCCGGCCGGTTCCGAACGGCACGTTCGGCGGCCCGCGCGCCGAACCGCTCTACGAGATCGCGTGGCGGTCTGTCGTATCGCGCGGCTCGATCTCGGATGCGGCGTTCGTGAATATTGAGACGCCAGGCGAGTTGACGGACGCGCTCTGCCACGTCACGGACCTTCTCTGCGGTCGGCTCGCCGAGGGCGGCGACGCGAGGTCTCCGCTCGTCCTGGCGATTTCCGGTGGAGCGAACGCGGCGGCCGTGCGCGGCCTGGTCCGGGCGGTCCAGGCCGAACACCCGGGCCGTTTCGTGCTTCTGGACACCGACACCCGCACCGACACCGACACCGACACCGACGAGCCGACCCCGGATCTTGCTGCCCGGGCGGCTGCTTGCGGCGAGCCGGAACTGCGGGTGCGCGGTGGCGAGTTCTCAGCTCCTCGGCTGGTCCGCAGCGTTGCCGTGGCGCAGACGCCGTCGTCCTGGCCCGAACACGGCACGGTCCTGATCACCGGCGGTACCGGCGGCCTCGGCTCCCTGGCTGCCCGTCACTTCGTGGCCGTCCACGGGGTGCGCAACCTGCTGCTCCTGAGCCGGAGCGGCCCGGACGCGCCCGGTGCTTCCGCGCTCGCAGCGGAGCTTCGCGAGCTGGGAGCACGGGTCCGGATCGCGTCGTGCGACGTCGGCGACCGTGCCGCGCTGGCCGAGACGCTGCGCGAGATCCCCGCGGAACATCCGCTCACCGCCGTCGTCCACACGGCGGGCGTCCTTGACGACGCCCTGCTCGCCGACCTGACCCGGGAGAAGTTCGACGCCGTCTGCCGCCCCAAGGCCGTCGGCGCCCGGAACCTGCACGAACTGACCCGCCATCTCGACCTTCGCGCGTTCATACTCTTCTCGTCCGCGGCCTCCCTGGTGGACGGCGCAGGCCAGGGCAACTACGCCGCGGCCAACGCTTACCTGGACGGTCTCGCCGCCGAACGCGCTGCGGCGGGCTTGCCCGCCACCTCGATCGCGTGGGGCGCCTGGTCGGGCGAGCAGGGCATGGCCGCCCGGCTGGACGCCGTCACCCGCCACCGCGTGGCCCGGCAGGGCCTGACACCGCTGTCCCCTGAGGCGGGTCTCGCGGCCTTGGACGCGGCGCTCGTCAGCGGGCTGAGTTCGGTCGTTCCGCTCACCGTCGATCGCGCCGCGCTGCGGGCCCGCGCCGACGGCGTGCCCGCGCTGCTGCGCGAACTCGTTCCGGCCCAGGCAACGTCCTCGACTGCGGTGCCCGCACTGCCCGATCTGATCGACCTGGTGCGATCGCTGATCGCCGGCGTCCTTGGGCACGACGACGCGGCGGCGATCAGTCCAGGACGGCCGTTCACCGACCTCGGCTTCGACTCCCTCGCCGCCGTCGATCTGCGCAACGTTCTGCAGAAGCGGCTCGGGTTGACGCTTCCGTCCACGCTCGTGTTCGACTACCCGAACCCGCGCTCTCTCGCTGACTACCTCGGGCAGCAGTTGTCGGCCGCGCCGGTCGCGGAAACCGCGCCCACGGCTCCCGCCCGCACCGACGAGCCGATCGCGATCGTCGGCATGGCCTGCCGCTTCCCCGGCGGCGTCGCCTCGCCCGAGGACCTGTGGACTCTGCTCGCCGACGGCGTCGACGCCGTCGGCCCGTTCCCGACCGATCGCGGCTGGGATCTCGCCGCGCTCCACGACCCCGACCGTGTGGTGCCGGGCACCAGCTACGCGAACGAAGGCGGCTTCCTGTACGACGCCGCCGAGTTCGACGCTGGCTTCTTCGACATCAGCCCGCGCGAGGCCCGGGCCATGGACCCGCAGCAAAGGCTTCTGCTCGAAGCGTCCTGGGAAGCCCTCGAACGCGCGGGCATCGATCCGCACACGCTGCGCGGCAGCCGGACCGGCGTGTTCGCCGGGGTGATGTACCACGACTGGGCGACCCGGCTCGGCCGGCAGGTGCCTGAGGAACTGGCCGGGCACCTGGGCAACGGCAGCCTCGCTAGCGTCGTCTCCGGCCGTGTGGCCTACGCGCTCGGCCTGGAGGGGCCGACCGTGACCATCGACACAGCGTGCTCCTCCTCGCTGGTCGCGCTGCACTGGGCACTCCAGGCGCTGCGCGCCGGGGAATGCACGCTCGCGCTGGTCGGCGGCGTGACGGTGATGGCGACCCCGGACACGTTCGTCGACTTCAGCCGGCAGCGCGGCTTGGCCGCCGACGGTCGGTGCAAGTCCTTCGCCGCCGCGGCGGACGGCACCGGCTGGGGCGAAGGCGTCGGCGTCCTGGCCGTCGAGACGCTTTCCGAGGCTCGGCGCCGTGGGCACCGGGTGCTCGCCGTGGTCTCCGGCTCGGCTGTCAACCACGACGGCGCCAGCAACGGGCTGACCGCGCCCAACGGCCTGGCCCAGCAGCGGGTGATCCGCCAGGCGCTGGCCGCCGCCGGTCTGCGCCCCGCCGACGTGGATGCCGTGGAGGGCCACGGTACCGGCACGACGCTCGGCGACCCGATCGAAATCGGCGCCCTGCAAGCGGTCTACGGGGCCGACCGCGAATCCGGCCGACCGCTGTGGCTCGGCTCGGTCAAGTCCAACCTGGGCCACCCGCAGGCCGCCGCCGGGGTCGCCGGGGTCATCAAGACCGTGCAGGCCCTGATCGCCGAGCGGCTGCCGGCGACCCTGCACGTGGACGAACCGACGCCGCAGGCGGACTGGTCGGCCGGCTCGGTGGAGCTGCTCACCACATCGCGGCCCTGGCCGCGCGGGGAGCGACCTCGTCGGGCTGGTGTCTCGTCCTTCGGGATCAGCGGCACCAACGCGCACGTCATCGTCGAAGAGGCGCCTACCGCACCGGAGCCTGAAGCCGATGCCGATCCCGCGCCGTCCATACCGTCCACGCCGCTGCCGTTCCTGATCTCGGCTCGGACCCCGACCGCTCTCGTGGCGCAGGCCACGCGGCTGCACGCCGGTCTCGAACGGCGGGCCGACATTCCGCTGCGCGCGGTGGCCGGATCGCTGGCGAACACGCGCTCTGCGTTCGAGCAACGCGCCGTGATCGTCGCGACCGGGCCCGACGAACTTCTGCGCGGCTTGGACGCGCTCCGCGACGGCGAACCCTCGTCCGTCGTCGTGCGCGGTACGGCGCACGAGCGCGGCAAGACCGCGTTCCTCTTTTCCGGCCAAGGCGCCCAGCACGCGGGCATGGGAAGCGGGCTGTACCAGGCGTTCCCCGTCTTCGCGCAGGCCTTCGACGAGGTGGCCCAGGTCTTGGACCCGCTGCTCGCCCGATCGCTGCGTGAGGTCGTGTTCGAGGACGACGATCCCGCGCGGCTGAACCGCACCCGGCTGGCCCAGCCCGCGCTGTTCGCGATCGAGGTGGCGCTGTTCCGCCTGGCCGAATCCTGGGGCCTGCGGCCCGCTGCGCTGGCCGGCCACTCCGTCGGCGAGATCTCCGCGGCGCACGTGGCGGGCGTGCTCTCGCTCGCCGACGCGGCCCGGCTGGTCGCCGCGCGCGGAGCGCTCATGGACGACCTGCCCGACGGCGGTGCCATGGTCGTCGTGGCCGGTACCGAGCAGGAGGTCAGGGGGCTGCTCGCCGGACGCGAGCAGCTGGCCGACATCGCCGCCGTCAACGGGCCGGAACTGGTCGTCGTCTCCGGCGAGGAGAAGACCGTCCTGGCGATCGCCGAATCCGTCCGGACCCGCGGCGCCGAGCCGCACCGCCTCGTGGTCAGCCACGCCTTCCACTCGCCGCTGATGGAACCGATGCTGGCCGACTTCGCGAAGGTCGCGGCCGGCCTGGAATATCACGCGCCGCGCATCCCGATCGTCTCCACCGTGACCGGCCGCCTCGCGACCTCCGCAGAACTCTGTGATCCCGCCTACTGGGTCGGCCATGTCCGCCGGACCGTCCGCTTCGCCGACGCGGTCGCGGCCCTGGCCGAGCAGGGCGCCGACACCTTCCTCGAAATCGGTCCCGACCGGGTCCTGACCGCCCTGGCCGAACGCGGTCGGCCGAATCAGGACCCCGGTATCCGGCACGCCGTGTACGTCTCGCTCATGCGCCGCGGCCGCGACGAGGTTCGCGAGGCGGTCTCGGCGTTGGGCACGCTGCACGTCCACGGAGCCGTCGTGGACTGGCGCGCTGTGCTCGGCGGCGGCACCGCGGCGCTCGACCTGCCGACCTACGCCTTCGAGCACACCCGCTACTGGATCGACGCCGAGCCCGCGCTCGACGCGTCCGCGGTCGGCCTGCAGCAGGCCGCGCATCCCCTGCTCGGTGCGGTGGTCCAGCTCGCCGGAACAGGAGAGCTGGTGTTCACCGGCCGAGTCTCGGCCAGCACGCAGCCGTGGCTGGCCGACCACGTGGTCCGTGGATCGGTCCTGCTGCCCGGTACCGGCTTCGTCGACCTCGCGCTGTGGGCCGCGGAGCAAGCCGGCTGTACGCGCGTCGACGAGCTCACCATCACCGATCCGCTCGCGCTGCCCGAGCACGACGGTCTGGCCCTGCAACTCGTCGCGGGTCCGGTGGAGGGCGGACGGCGCACGCTGACCATCCACTCCCGCCCGGACAACGACGCGGCGGCCGAATGGACCCGTCATGCCACCGCGGTACTCAGCGCCGCGCCTCGGGCCGCGGGCTTCGAGTTCGTGCAGTGGCCCCCGGCCGGCGCCGAACCGGTCGACGTCACCGACGCCTACGGACAGCTCGCGGCGCGTGGCTACGGTTACGGGCCTGCATTCCAGGGCCTGCGTGCGGCATGGCGGCGCGGCGAGGAGGTGTTCGCCGAAGTCACCTTGCCCGAGGCGGCCGGCAGCGCCGAATTCGGCCTGCACCCGGCGCTGCTCGACGCCGCGATGCACGCCGACCTGCTCACGGCCCCCGACGGGCCGACGCTTCTCCCGTTCGCCTGGAACGGTGTGACGCTGTACGCGGCCGGCGCCCGCGAGCTCCGCGTCAGGATCGTGCGGCTGTCCGGCGACGAGGTCAGCCTGATCCAGGTCGCCGACGCAGCGGGCCGGGCGGTCGCGTCCGTGGACTCGCTCGTCTCCCGTCCCGCCGGGGACGGGGATGTTCCGCTGCTTCACGTGGCGTGGCACGAGGTGGCCGTCCATCAGGATATTGATAACGCCGCGAACTCGAGCCGGTTCGTGTCCGGCGCCGATGTCGCCGAGCTCATCGCAGCCTTCGATGCCGAATCGGCTCCACCCGAAGCGGCTGTACTGATCTGCCCCGATGGCGGCACTGGGGTTCCGGCCGCCGCGCACGCCGTGACCGGGACGGTGCTCGCCGCGCTGCAAGCCTGGCTCGCCGGCGAACGCTTCGCCGCGACCCCTCTCGTCGTGCTCACCCATGGCGCCACCGCGATCGGCGACGACATCCGCCCCGATCACGCTGCCGTCTGGGGCCTGGTCCGCGCCGCCCAGGCGGAGAATCCGGACCGGTTCGTCCTCGTGGACCGCTCCGACGACACCTGGCCGCAACTGCTGCCCGCGGTGCTGGCCTCGGACGAGCCCGAGGCCGCCATCGGCGAGGACACGGTGCGCGTACCGAGGCTCGTGCGTGTGTCGAGCACGACTCCGTCTCCGGCCAAGCCATGGAATCCCGACGGGACCGTCCTGATCACCGGAGGCACCGGTGGCCTCGGTGCCTTGACGGCACGCCACCTGGTGACCGAACACGCCGTCCGGCACCTTCTGCTGCTGAGCAGGCGAGGCCCGGACGCCCCCGGCGCCGACGGACTGCGCCGCGACCTCGAAGCCCTCGGCGCGCGCGTGACGATCGCCGCGTGCGATGTCGCCGACCGCGCGGCCCTGGCCGGCGTGCTCGCCTCCGTCCCCGGCGGACACCCGCTGACCGCCGTCCTGCACGCCGCGGGGGTGGCCGGGGGCGGACTGACCGGCTCGCTGGACGCCGCCCGGCTCGCGGAGGTGTTCGGGCCGAAGGCCGACGCCGCCTGGCATCTGCACGAGCTGACCCGCGGCCTCGACCTCGCCGCGTTCGTGCTCTTCTCCTCGGCCGGCGGTACGGTCCTGGCCGCCGGGCAGGGGGACTACGCCGCCGCCAACGCCTTCCTCGACGGCTTGGCGGCGCGGCGGCACAGCCTCGGCCTGCCGGCCACCGCGCTCGGCTGGGGCCTGTGGGCCCACGACACCGGTCTCGGCGGCGCGCTGCGCGAGGACGACCTGCACCGCATGGCCCGCCTCGGCATGCCTGCGATAGCCGTCCGCCAGGGTCTGAGGTCCCTGGATGCCGCGCTCGGGAGCCGTGAGCCCGTGCTCGTACCGCTGCCGATCGACACGGCCGCCCTGCGCGCCCGCACCGACCGGGTTCCGGCGCTGCTGCGCGGCTTCCTCACCGCGCCCCCGCGACCTGCGGCCGCCACTTCGCGTCCCGCCGCCGACCTGAGGAGCCGGCTGGCCCGGCTGAGCGAGTCCGACGGCCACCGGCACCTGCTGGACCTGGTCCGCACGCACGTCGCCGCGACCCTCGGCCACACCTCCGGCGCGATCGACGCCGACCGCGCGTTCCGGGAACTCGGCATCGACTCGCTGACGGCGATCGAACTGCGCAACGCGCTCAGCGCGGCGACCGGGGCCACCCTCCCGGCCACGCTCGTGTTCGACCATCCGACCACGCGCTCGGTCGCCGACTTCATCAAGCACTCGCTGTTCGGCGCCCCCGAGCCGGTCGGGACTGCGACTCCGGCCACGAGTACCGCCGCGGCCCTGACCACCCGAGACGAGCCGATCGCCGTCATCGGCATGGCCTGCCGCTATCCCGGAGACATCGAGACGCCGGAAGCGCTCTGGCGGCTGCTGATGGACGAGAGCGACGCCGTGTCCGGATTCCCCGTCAACCGCGGCTGGGACGTCGGGGGCATCTACGACCCCGAACCCAGCCGCCCGGGCAAGACCTACACCCGCGAAGGCGGATTCCTGCACCGTGCCGCCGAGTTCGACCCGGCCTTCTTCGGCCTCGGCCCGCGCGAGGCACTGGCGATGGACCCGCAGCAGCGGCTCCTGCTCGAAGTGTCCTGGGAGGCGATCGAGCGGGCCCGCATCGACCCGCGATCGCTGCGGTCCACGCTGACCGGCGTCTTCGCGGGCGCCATGTACGACGACTACGGCAGCCGGGTCAAGCAGCCCTCACCGGACGTGCTCCCATACCTGGCCAACGGCAGCTCCGGCTCGATCGTGTCCGGACGTATCTCCTACCTGCTGGGACTGCAGGGCCCGTCGATCACCGTGGACACCGCGTGCTCCTCGTCCCTGGTGACCATCCACCTGGCCGCCCAGGCGCTGCGCGCGGGGGAGTGCGGCCTGGCGCTGGCCGGCGGCGTCACCGTGCTCTCGACGCCCGACCTGTTCGTCGACTCCAGCCGGCAGCAGATGCTCGCACCGGACGGCCGCTCCAAGTCCTTCTCCTCCTCCGCCGACGGCGTGGGCTGGGCCGAGGGCGCCGGAGTGGTCCTGCTCGAACGGCTCTCGGACGCACGGCGCAACGGCCATCCGGTCCTGGCCGTCGTGCGCGGCAGCGCGGTCAACCAGGACGGCGCCTCCAACGGCCTGACCGCCCCCAACGGCCCGGCCCAGGAACGGGTGATCGGGGCCGCGTTGGCCGCGGCGGGGCTGGAGCCCTGGGAGGTGGACGCCGTCGAGGCACACGGCTCCGGCACCCGGCTCGGCGACCCGATCGAGGCGCGGGCGCTGCTGGCCGCCTATGGTCAGGGGCGCGAGCCGGGACGTCCGCTGTGGCTCGGCTCGGTGAAGACCAACATCGGCCACACGCAGGCGGCCAGCGGCGTCGCCGGAGTGATCAAGATGGTGCAGGCACTACGGCACGGCGTGCTGCCGCGCAGCCTGCACGCGGACGCGCCGTCACCGCACGTGGACTGGTTGGCCGGCGCGGTGTCGCTGCTGACCGGGCGCCGGGCGTGGCCGGCCACCGGACGTCCGCGCCGGGCGGGGGTGTCCTCCTTCGGGATCAGCGGCACCAACGCCCACGTGATCCTGGAAGAGGGTGGCGCCCTGGAGGCGGCGCCCTCCGCGCCGGAGATCGTAGGCGGCGTAGGCGGCGTGGGCGATGAGGGCGGTCGGCGTGATCAGGGTACGGACCCAGTGCCCTGGCTCGTCTCGGCCCGCTCGGAGGCCGCGCTGCGGGCCCAGGCCGGGCGCCTGGCCGCGCATCTCGCCGGCCATCCCGACGCCCGTCCCGCCGACGTCGCGTTCACCCTCGCCGTCAGCCGGTCGTCCTTCGAGCACCGTGCCGTCGTGCTCGGCTCCGACCGGAAACAACTGACCGCGGGCCTTCGAGCCCTGGCTGACGGCGGCACCAGCGCGCAGTGCGTGACCGGAGCCGTGGACGTGACCGGCGGCACGGTATTCATCTTCCCCGGACAGAGCGGCCAGTGGACCGGCACGGCGGCCGGCCTGCTCGACACGTCCGCACCGTTCGCCGCGCGGCTGGCAGAGTGCGACGCGACGCTCGCCGCCCACGTGGGGTGGTCGGTCGCCGACGTGCTGCGCGGCATCGACGGGGCGCCGCCGCTGGACCGGCCAGAGGTGGTCCAGCCGGTGCAGTGGGCTGTCATGGTCGCCCTTGCGGCGCTGTGGGAGGAGCGCGGCGTGCGTCCCGACGCGGTCGTGGGCGACTCGTGCGGCGAGGTGGCCGCCGCATGCGTCGCCGGAATCCTCTCCCTGGCGGACGGAGCGCGGATCATCGCGGCGTACAGCCGGGCGGTCGGCGTGGAGCCTGCCGACGACGTACCCGTCACCCCGACGGAGCGCGCCGTCCCGATGCTCTCCACCCTCACCGGCGCCTGGCTGGACGGTCCCGAGGTGGACGGCCGGTACTGGCAGGCCAACCTGCGCGAGCCCGAGTCCGAGTCCGGCCGCTTCGCCGTCGCCGTCCGTACTCTGGCCCAGGCCGGATTCGGTGCTTTCGTCGAGATCAGCGCGCACCCGGTGCTGACCGCGAGTGTGCGGGAAACCCTGGACGAGCTCGACCACCCGGCGGTGGTCACCGGCACCCTGCATCGCGACGAGACCGGGACCGGCGCGTTGACCCGGGCCGCCGCGACGCTGCACGTCCACGGCGTTCCGGTGGACTTCGCCCCGTTCTGCTCCGGCGGGACCCTGATCGACCTGCCCACCTACGCCTTCCAGCGCAAGGAGTACTGGCTCCGGGCCACTCCCGCGCAGGGCGACGTCGGCGTGGCCGGCCTGGTCTCGGCCGAGCACCCGTTGCTCGGCGCCGTCGTCGACCTGCCCGGCAGCGACGAGGTGCTGTTCACCGGGAGTCTGTCGGCCGAGCGCCGGCCCTGGCTCGCCGACCATGTGCTGCTCGGCCGCACGCTGCTGCCGGGGACCGCCTTCGTGGAACTCGCGCTGCGCGCCGGCGCGGAGGTCGGGTGCGCCGTGATCGAGGAGTTGGTGCAGCACGTCCCGATGTCCCTTCCCGAGGAGGGCGCGGTCACGGTCCGGATCGTGCTCGGCGGCCCGGACCAGGATGGGCGCCGCGGGATCTCGGTGTACGGGCGTCCTGATGAACCGTCTCGAACCAGTGCCGAATGGGTCCTGCACGCGAGCGGCACTCTGGCGGTCGGCGGTTCCTCTGCTCTCTCCGACCTGGGTGCCTGGCCGCCGGCTGGCGCCGATCGCCTCGACCTGTCAGGGGTCTACGACGACCTGGCCGCCCTCGGCTTCGGGTACGGCCCGGCGCTCCAGGGACTGCGGGCGGTGTGGCGCCGTGGAGATGAGGTCTTCGCCGAGATCGCCCCGCCGACGGACTCGGTCGGCGATGCTGCGTCGTACGGCATACACCCCGCCCTGCTCGACTCGGCACTCGGCGCCATGGACTTCCTGGCCGGAGGCCCCGCGGCGCTGACCGAAGCCACGATCCCGTTTGCGTGGAAGGGCGTCACCCTCTACGGCAGGGGCCCGACGGCGTTGCGAGTGCGCGCACGTAAGACGCCAGCGCGCGACAACGCTGCTGAACTCTGGATCGCCGATTCCTCGGGCACGCCGGTGGCACACGTTGCGGAGTTGGTGACCCGACCGGTTCCGGCCGATGGCGCGAGTGGGGCCCGGCACCTCTATCAGATCGCGTGGAATCCCCTGCCCATCGCGGACGCTGTCACCGCGGAACTCCCGGAAGGCGTCACCCTGCTCGACTGCGGCGCGGCTCTCGGACCGACTGACGACGTTCCCGGGGCCGTGCGCCACGCCCTGCTGGACAACCTGGAATCACTGCGATCATGGCTGGCCGGACCACGGGACGCGGACGACCGACTCGTGATCCTGACCCATGGCGCGGTCGCCACGCAGCCGGGGCAGAGTCCTGATCTGGTCCACGCACCGCTGTGGGGACTTGTCCGCGCCGCACAAGCCGAGCACCCGGACCGGATCCAGCTGATAGACACAGACGGGACGGAAGCCTCCCGGCACAGCCTCACCGCCGCCGTCGCCACCGGCGAACCCGAGGCCGCCATCTGCGCCGGCGAGGTTCGCGTGCCGAGGCTGCGACGCATCGCATCCGGTGGCAAGGTCCCCACTTGGGATCCGCAGGGTACTGTCCTGATCACCGGAGGCACCGGACTGCTCGGCGCGACGCTGGCCCGGCACCTGGTGACGGTCCACGGGGTCCGGCACCTGCTGCTCGTCGGCCGACGGGGAGCGCAGGCCCCCGGCGCGCAGGAACTGGACGCCGAACTCCGCGGGCTCGGAGCCCACGTCACCTTCGCCGCGTGTGATGTGGCCGACCGCGAAGCGCTGCGCGGAATGCTCGGGCAGATCCCCGGGCAGCACCCGCTCACCGCCGTCGTGCACGCGGCCGGGGTGATGGACGGCGCGGTGCTCCAGAAGCTGAGCTCCGCTCAGTTCGACCGCGTCCTGCGGGCCAAGGCGGACGCGGCCTGGCACCTCCACGAACTCACCGCCGATCTGGACCTGGCCGCGTTCGTGCTCTACTCCTCGGTCGGAGGCCTGGTGCTCACGGCCGGTCAGGCGAACTATGCCGCCGCGAACCGCTTCCTCGACGCGCTGGCCGAACACCGGCGTGCCCGAGGACTGAGCGCCATTTCCCTGGCCTGGGGGCCGTGGCAGGGCAGTGACGACGCCGTCGACCTCGACCGGCTCGCCCGCGAAGGCATCGAGGCCCTGACCCCGGCCGAAGGGCTCACCCTGTTCGACGCCGCCCTGGACGCCGGGGAGAGCGTGCTCGTCCCGGTGCGCCTGAACGAGGCCGCGCTGCGGGAACGGCCTGAGCTGCCCGCGCTGCTGCGCGGGTTCGCTGTACGGACGACGACGGCCCGGGCGCAGCAGATAACCGAACCCGCGCCGGAGAACCTTGCGGCACGCCTTGCGCCGCTGTCTCCCAAGGAACGGCGGCGGGCTCTGCTTGACCTGGTCCGTGCCCACACCGCCGCCGTACTCGGCTACGAGGATCCCGCGCAGATCCATACCGCGACCGGATTCACCGACCTGGGGCTCGACTCCCTGGCCGCGCTCCAACTGCGCAACAGCCTCGCCCCAGCCACCGGCCTGCGCCTGTCCGCCACCCTCATCTTCGACCACGCCGATCCGGCGCGCCTGGCCGACCATCTGCTGACCGAGCTGTTCCCCGAGCAGCAGTCGGAGCCGGAGGAGCGTTCGGCGATCGAGGACATGGACGTCGACGCGCTGGTGCGCACCGCGTTCGCGGGCGAGGCGCCGACCGACGGCTCCGCGTGATCCCCCAGGCCCCGAGCCGCCGGTGCTGATCCCTCAGCCCGGCGGCTCGGCGAGGCGCGAACTACCCGGCGGCCACGCCGAGCCGCGCCGCCAGAGCCCTGCGTCCGGTGACGCCGAGCTTCTTGTAGACCCGGGTCAGATGCTGTTCCACCGTGCTGACCGTGACGTAGAGGTCTCCGCTGATCTGCCGGTTGGACATGCCGACCGCGGCCATTTCGGCCACTTTGCGCTCGGCCTCGCTCAGTTCGACCGCGAGGGCGTCCAAGCGCTCAGCGGTGTTCTCGCGCACCCGATAGGTCAGCGGGGACGCGGCGTGGTCGAACGTGGCGGCGGCCGGCAATGTCAGTCGGCTGGCCGGGGATTTCGTCGTCTGCGTGGTCCGGCTGTCTTTGCCGGGGTCTTTGTTCACTCGGCTCAGGTCGGCGTCGCCGAGCTGGGTGGACAGACGCTTCATGGCGTTGGCGAGGTCCCGCCGCCAGGGCACGAGCGCGGACTGCCGCAGCCCTGACTCCTTGGCCAGCCGGCGGCAGCGCTGGAAGTCGCCGACGGCGGCCAGGACGCGACCGGTGGCCAGGTGGTGGTGTCCTCGGGCGTGGAGGTAGCGCAATCCGTTGAGTGTGCCGAACATCGCGGCTGGGACCGGCACGCGCAGCGCTTCGGCCGCCTCGTCGTGCCTGCCGGCCCTGGTGTGTGCCAGGACCTGGACGGCCAATGGAAAGCCGACTGCGGCGCCCCAACCCTCGACGCCTATCATCCGCAGTGCGGCAGCGGCCTGCTCCGCCGCCGCGGCCTCATCACCGGTCCGCAGCCGGAGCCAGGCCCGGACCGAGCCCAGCAGCGCTCGCCAGGTGTCCGCCCCGCGCTCGGTTGCTTCGTCGAGCAGCCGCGTGCACCATCGTTCGGCCTGTTCGCCGTTCGGCAGTACGCACAGGGCGATCGCCAGCGCCTCCAACGACAGGTCGGCGAGCCGGCAGTTGCGCAGCACCAGCTCGGCACCGGCCACGGCGGTGTCGTCGGCCCCGTTCAGCCAGCCGTCCGCCAGAGTCTCGGTCACGCGCAGCCAGGGCGAGTCGGTCGGGTCCGCGGGGGCGGGCGCGAGGTCGTTCGGGCCGAAGTGCCACAGAGCGGCGAGCCGGATCTCGGCCCGGGTCTGGGGATCGGCGGACCGCAACCGGTGCAGAGCGTCGGGCAGGGGCTCCCGGTCACCACGCCACAGGGCGTCGCGGACCAGTGCCGAGGCGTCCACCAGCAAGCCCGACCGGACGGCGTCGCGCAGCGGCGGCACGTTGCGCGAGGCGATCTCCGGGGCGCGGCGCCAAGTGATGCGGGCCACGGCCGCGCGGATCTGGATCTGGTCCCGCGCCTCGGTGACCGTGGCCAGCGCCAGTTCGAGACACCGGGTGGCGAAGCCGACGTCGTCGGACGAGGCGGCCTGCTCGGCCGCCGCCCGCAGCGTCGCGACCGGCCAGCCCGGCTCGGCCAGTCCCGCGGCCAGAAGGTGCCCGGCGACGATCCGCGCGCCGCGTCCCCGCCGGTAGGTCACCGCTGCGGCCTGCTGATGCAGCCGAACCAGTTCGTCGGCGGGGAGAACGGCGAGTACCGCGCCGCCGAGGGGCGGCTGCCGGTACCGGCCGTCCGTCGCCAGACCGGTCCGTTCCAGAATGCCGATCATCTCCTCGGCGACACCCATCGGACCGCTGACGAACCGGGCGATCGACTCGGCGTCGGCCTGCTCGCCGAGGACCGCCATCGCGCGGCTCACCTCCGCCATCGGCGGGCCCCACCGGCGCAGCGCCTCGTGCAGCGCGTCGATCGGCGACTCCCGGTCGGCCACAGCCACCACGGCGGGGGGCGGCGGGGCGAGCTCCACCTGTCGGCACGCCAGGGCGGTCAGGTCGGCCTGCGGCGACGGCCCGGTCTCCATGCGACTCCATCGGGTCAGCACAACGAGCAGCCGGGCGGACCGGACGCGACGGTGCAGGTGGCACAGCAGCCGGATCGACCAGTGATCGGCGAAATGCACGTCGTCCACGGCGATCACCACGGGTTGCGCACGACACAGATCGAGCAGTGCCGCGCCTGCCTGGTGGATGGAATGGATATCGTCGCCGTCGATCGACGAAACGAGACGTGTGATTCTCCGGCGTGTCTTTTCCGGAACCATTGTATTGCTGACCAGCTGTTCCAGGATTCCGGCCCGCAGCGATTGTTCATCTGGGGTTCCGGAACTGCTGAGTGTGAGGGTTCCGGCGTTCTCCGCGTGGTCGACGAACGCCCGCAGCACGGTGGTCTTCCCGCTGCCGGGGTCGCCGCTGACCACGATCGTCCGGCCGGATTCGGTGCCGCTCGCGGCGAGCTGGCCCTGGAGGAATGTCAGGAGGTTGCTGTGAGTCAAGGACATCAGATCACCGAGCGAAGGGAGGTTCCCACGCATGGCATTGTTGTCGAGCCCTGTGATGAGGTGTCAAGCGTCCGGATCCCCGCCGTCATCGACCGCGCGCGAATCACGCATCCGGCCTACGGGAATCAAGCATCCCCAACCAGTCATGGACGGAACGGGCCGTGGTCGCGGCGTGCTCGTCCATCATCGAGAAATGATTGCCGGGTACGTCGACCACAGCGGACACCGTGCCCAACCGCGTCTGCCAGGTTCCCGTGCCCAGTTCCGGCCGGAGCGGCTCGGTCGCCCTCGCCAACAAAGTCGGAATCGGCAGCGGCTCCGGGCTCCAGTCCGCGAAGAACTCCGTGAGCCACATATAGGCGGACAGCCGGGTGCTGTCGACCGGCACCACGCTGTATGAGCGATCGTAGATGATCTCCAGGAATTCCTCGCGACCGATCTCCAGATAGGCGTGGCGCAGCGTGTAGGTGTCCAGCATTGCCACAGCGCGTGGCGGGCGTCCGAGCCCGCACAGGTGCCGGGCGATCTCATGGGCGAGCATTCCGCCTGAGGACGTGCCCAGCAGGACGAACGGAGCGTCGCCGACGTGATCGAGCACCGTGCGCGCCTGCAGCGAGATGAGCGCCGCCGCGTCGGCGGGCAGCGGCTCACCTGCGGCGAAGCCCGGCGCGGGCAGCGCCGAGACCCGCTCCGTGCCCGGCCACAGCGCGGCGAACTGGTAATAGATGTGGGCTCCGGTGGCCGGGGATATCGGGTTCACGCACACCAGCCGGAGATCACCGGACCCGGTGGCCAACGGCAGCGCCGCCGGCGGATCAGGGATCTGCGACTCGTCGGCGAACATCTGCCGCAGCCGGGCGACATTCAGCAGTAGCTGCGTACCCGTGTCGGCCTTGTTCTCCTTGACCGCCGTGAAATACAGCTCACTGATGAGGTCGAAAGTCTCTGATTTCCCGGCCGGTTCCGGACCGGTCGGGATGTCGCCGGACAGCCGGTCGGCGACGTGGTTCGCGAGATCAACCGGCGTCGGATGGTCGAAGACCACCGTGGACGGCAGGCTCAGCTGCGTCAGCCGGTTCAGCCGGTTGCGCAGATCGACGGCCGCGAGCGAGTCGAAGCCCAGTTCCGGGAAGGTGCGGGCGCCCTCGACCAGCGTGGTGCCGCTGTGGCCGAGGGTCACGGCCACCTGACCGCGTACCACCTCCAGCACGGCTCGCCGGCGAGCCGCGTCGTCCAGGCCGGCGAGGCGTTCCACGAGGCTCGCCTGTGCTTCGGCGGCGGGCCGCCCGTTGTCGGCGCGCCGTGTTGTGACCAGCCGTCGCAGCAGCGCGGGCACTTCGCCGGAGGCGACCACCGTCGCCTCATCGAACGAGGCGGCCATGAGCCGCGCCGCGCCGTTTCGGAGTGCGGCGTCGAACAGGCCGAGGGCCTGATTCGTGCTCAGCTCCCGCCATGCGTCGGCCGCCGTGGGTCGGGCACCGGAACGCGCCAGCGCCTGCTGCACCTCGGGGAGGTTCCCGATCAGCGGGCTGGGCCGTTCGGAGGTGAGGACGGGCGCAAAGCGGTCCCAGTCGATGTCGGCGACGAGGACGACCTGGCCGACACGGCCGTCCTTCCGCCCGATAGCGGCCAGCAGCGCGTCCAGCGCCCCGTCGCCGGACATGGGGATCAGGCCCACGCGACGCAGAACCCTCTCCGCCGCCTCGTCACCCGCTATGCCGCTGCCGGCCCAAGCGCCCAAAGCCACCGAGGTGGAGACCCGTCCGCTCGCCAGCCGCTGCTCGGCGAGCGCTGCCAACCGGGCGTCGGCGGCGGCGTGCGCACCGTGCCCCAGGTGGCCCCAGACACCGGAGTCGGACGACAAAAGCACGAACGCGTCGAGCGGCTGGTCGCCCAGCAACTCGTCCAGCACCGCCGCGCCGTCCGCCCTCCCGGACAACGCGTCCGCGAAACCGGCGAGGTCGATCTCCGCGAACGGGACCGGTTGGAGCGACCCGGCGGCGTGTACCACCGCGGTGACCGGCTGATCCGCCGGGACCGCCGCGAGCACGGCCGCGACGGCTTCCCGGTCCGACAGGTCGCACGCGGTCGACGTCACCGCGGTCCCAGACGCCTCCAAGTCGGCGACCAGACCGGCCGCCTCGGACGCGTCCGCATCGCGGTCGCTCAGCAGCACCAGGCGGGTCGCGCCCTCGGCAGCGAGGCGGCGGGCCACGTGCTTGCCGACGCCCGTGGTGCCGCCGGTGACCAGAACCGTGCCACGAGGCCGCCACGGGTCCGCCACGTGCGGTGTTCCGCCGGGTGGCAGGCCACGAACCAGGCGACGTGCGTAGGTGCCATCGGCGCGCAGCGCGATCTGGTCCTCACCGTGTCTACCGGCGAGCACAGCGGCCAGAGCAGGGCCGGTCCACGGGCTGTCTCCTCTGCTCGGCAGGTCGACGAGGCCGCCCCAACCCCGCGGCCATTCCAAAGCGACGACTCCTCCGTAACCCCAGACCTGGGCCTGAGCCGACCGGGCTGGCCGGTCGCCGTCCGATACGGCCACAGCCCCCTGCGTCACACACCACAGTGGAACAGCCGTGTCCACATCGTGCAGCGCCTGGGTGAGTGCCACCGTGGAGGCCATGCCGACCGACACCACCGGGTACTCCGGGTGTGGCCGTTCATCCGGTGCGAGCACGGAAACGATCCCGATCACGCCTGCCGTCGCGATGCGCAGACGGGCGGCCAGCGACTGCCGGTCCGCCGCCTCGCCCGCTTCGATCGTGAACAGCTCGACCTGGGCTCCCGCCCGGGTCAGCGCCACCGCGACAGACGCGGACAGCTCCTCGGCTCCCTCATGGCCCTGGCCCGGTGCGGCGAGCAGCCATCGGCCGGTGAGCTCGGCGCTCGGCGGGACGTCCGTCGGCCGCCAGCCGACGAGGTACGACGAGCGGTTCGCTGCCGGTCCGCCGGTGACGTCTGCTTCGGGCGCCCAGCGGCCCCAGACGAGGGATTGGCCGGGAAGACCGGCATCGCGGCGGTGCTGTGCGATGGCGTCGAGCGACCCGGCGACGGCTGCACCAGTGTCGCCGGCATCGCCGAGCAGGCCTGCCGCCGCGGAGAACACCACGAAGGCCGACAGGTCGAGACCACAAGTCTGCCGGTGCAGGTGCCATGTCGTGTTCACTGCGGACCACGACATCTCATCGCTGTCACCTGGCTCCGGGCGTGTGCCGTCGGGCATGCCGAGCGTGTGGATCACGGCCGTCAGCGGATACTCGGGCGGCACCGACGCCAGCAGCGCGGCCACCGACTCGGCGTCGGTGAGCTCGTCGGCCACCACCGTCACGGTCGCGCCCAGCAAAGACAGCTCGTGGATCAGTTCCGCCGGGTCCGTGTTCCGCTCGGCGGGCCGTCGGGTCAGGAGGAGGTGGCGCGCGCCGATGTCGGCCAGGTGCCGGGCTACGGCGGCTCCGGCGCCGCCGGTGCCGCCCGTCACGAGGATCGTGCCGTGCGGGGCACGGGCCAGGCCGAGCGCGTCCTTGTGGTTCCGGCCGTCATCCTCCGCGACCCTGGTGAGTCGCACGGCCTGTGCCACGCCCTCCCGAATGTGCACCTCGGGCTCTCCGGAGGCCAGGGCAGCCGGCAGGACTCCGACAGATGCTGGCGTGCCGTCGAAACTCACCAGAGCGAACCGGTCGGGATCCGCGGAACGTACGAGTCCTGCGAGTGCCGCTTGGATGATCCCTGTGCCTGTGTCGTCCCGCGTCACCAATACGGCCCGCGCTCTGGTTAGTGCAGGATGAGCAGCGAACCAGTCCAGAAGGCGCCGGGCCCGTGCCACGGCTTCCCGTAGCGCGTCCGGGAGGTCCTCTAGGTCGTTCGATCCGTCTGCGGCCGGGACGGTCAGCAGTACGGTCGTCGGTGCGGCGGCACCCGCTTCGAGTGCCGCGTCGAGGTCCTCAGGGCCGGGGTAGCAACGATCTGCCGGTACCCCCAGGTTGTCGTGCCCACCTACCAGGACGACGCTTTCGGCGTACCCGCTGCGTTCCACCGGAAGCGTCGTGCTCGTCAGCTCGAACAGCGCCTCTTGGGACACGGCGCGGGGAACGGCTGTGCCGATGCGCGGAGCGAGCCAGTAGTTCTGGTGTTGGAAGGGGTAGGTGGGGAGGTTGGTGGGTTGGCCGGGGGTTAGGAGCGTTCGCCAGTCGAGGGGCGTGCCGTGGATGTGGAGGTGCGCGAGTGCGGTGGTGAGTTGGGTGGTGTCGCCGTGGTCGCGCCGGAGGGTTTCGATGGCGATGGCGTCGGGATCGGTGTCAGTGATGGAGGCCGTCAGGATGGGGTGTGGGCTGGTCTCGATGTAGTGCGTGTGGCTGGTGTTCATCAGGGTGCGTATGGCGGGGTGGAAGGCGACCGGCTGGCGGAGGTTGTCGTACCAGTAGGCGGCGTCGGCCTCAATGCCCTTCATCCACGTACCGTTCATGGTCGAGTACCAGGGGATCTCGGCGTTGCGCGGAGAAATGGGTGCGAGGCTTTGAAGTATCTGCTCTCGGATGGTCTCGACATGCGGTGAGTGTGAGGCGTAGTCGACGTCGATCCGTCGGGCGTGGATGCCGGTGGTTTCGCAGTGTTCGAGTACGTGCTCGACCGTTTCGGTGTTGCTGGAGATCACCGTGGTGGCCGGGCCGTTGAGCGCGGCGATGGAGAGGTCCTTGCTCCAGGGCGCGATGAGTTCGCGGGTTGCGTCGGCGGACAGGGAGATGGATGCCATGGCGCCGTGTCCGGACAGCGTTCGTAGTGCTTGGGCGCGCAGTGCGACGATGCGTGTGGCGTCATCGAGGCTGAGTGCTCCGGCGATGTGGGCGGCGGCGATCTCGCCTTGGGAGTGTCCGACGACGGCGTCGGGGTGGACGCCGGACGCCTGCCAGAGATCGGCGAGAGCGACCATGACCGCGAACAAGGTCGGTTGCAGCACATCGACGCGCTCAAGAGGCGGTGCGTCAGCGGCGCCGCGGAGCACGTCGAGCAGTGACCAGTCGGTGTACTGGCACAGGGCCTGGTCGCACTCGGTGATGCGGGCCGCGAACACCGGGGAGGACTGGAGCAGATCCAGTCCCATGCCAACCCACTGCGAACCCTGACCGGGGAAGACGAACACCGTCTTCCCGCCGGTGCGGGCGATGCCGGTGAGCACAGACGGTGCGGGCGTCCCGTCCGCCAGGGCGGCGGTGGCGTCGAGCAGGCTTTCACGGTCGTGGCCCAGGATGACGGCCCGGTGCGCGAAGTGGGTACGGGTGGTCGCCAGCGACCAGGCGATGTCCGCAGGCGCCAGTTCAGGGCGCGCGCCGGCGTGCGCGGCCAGGCGTGCGGCCTGCTCGCGGAGACCATCAGCGGTCTTGGCCGACAACAACCACGGCACCACGGACGGTGCGAGCGGCGCCGCGGCCGGCGTCGGCAGCGGTCGAGGCAGCTCGATCGGCGGCTGCTCAAGGATGACGTGGGCGTTGGTGCCACTGATCCCGAAGGCCGAGACCCCGGCTCGGCGCGGTCGCCCGAGCTCCGGCCAGTTGCGCGATTCGGTGAGGAGTTCGACCTGCCCGCGGGTCCAGTCGATGTGGGTGCTGGGTATTTCGGCGTGCAGTGTCTTGGGCAGGGTGCCGTGCCGCATGGCCTGCACCATTTTGATCACGCTTGCCACGCCCGCCGCGGCTTGGGTGTGCCCGATGTTCGACTTCAGCGAGCCGAGCCAGAGCGGCTGTCCGTCCGGCCGTTCCTGGCCGTAGGTGGCCAGCAGCGCCTGGGCCTCGATGGGGTCGCCTAGTCGGGTCCCCGTTCCGTGAGCTTCCACCGCGTCGATGTCGGAGGCGGACAGGCCTGCGTTCGCGAGTGCCTGCCGGATGACGCGTTGCTGTGACGGTCCGTTAGGTGCCGTGAGTCCGTTGCTGGCGCCGTCTTGGTTCACGGCGCTGCCTCGGACGACGGCCAGGACCGGATGTTGGTTGCGCTGGGCTTCCGAGAGCCGTTCGAGAACCAGGATGCCGATACCTTCACCCCAGCCGGTGCCGTCGGCGTCGTCGGAGAACGCGCGGCAGCGTCCGTCGGCGGACAGGGCACGTTGGCGGCTGAACTCGATGAACCCGTCGGGGGTGGCCATGACGGTGACGCCACCGGCCAGGGCCAGCGAGGACTCGCCGGTCCTCAGCGATTGGGCGGCCAGATGCAGCGCGACCAACGACGACGAACACGCCGTGTCGATGGTGACCGCCGGGCCTTCCAGCCCGAACGTATAGGACAGGCGGCCGGACATCACGCTGGTGGCAGTGCCCGTACTCAAGTAGCCTTCGAGATCTTCGGCGTCGGGGCTGTTGGTGCCGTAGCCCTGGTGGTACGTGCCGATGAACACTCCGCTCTCGGTGCCGCGCAGAGCGGTGGGGTCGATCCCGGCGCGTTCGACGGCTTCCCAAGCGACCTCCAGGAGGAGGCGCTGCTGCGGGTCCATGGCAAGGGCCTCGCGTGGGGAGATGGTGAAGAAGTCCGGATCGAAAGCCGCGGCGTCGCGGAGGAAACCGCCGCTCCGGGCATAGGTCGTGCCCTTGTTCTCCGGGTCCGGGTGGTAGAGGCCTTCGAGGTCCCAACCACGGTCGTCGGGGAACGTGCCGATCGCGTCTCCGCCCTGATCCACCAGCCGCCACAGGTCTTCCGGGGTGGCGATGTCGCCGGCGAAGCGGCACGCCATGCCGACGATCACGATCGGGTCGTCGACCGCGCCCGGCGCACTCGCCGCGGTTGCACGGGCAGCCTGCTCGGCAGCCGCACTTTCGGAACCTGACAACTGGTCGAACAGGTGGGCACCCAACGCCTCGGGGCTCGGGTGGTCGAAGACGAGCGTTGCGGGGAGCCGTAGTCCGGTGGCGGTGGTGAGTCTGTTGCGGAGGTCGACGGCGGTGAGGGAGTCGAAGCCGAGGTCTTTGAAGGGGCGGTCGGGTGGGAGGTGTTCGGTGGTGGTGTGGCCGAGGACGGTGGCTGCTTGGGTGCGGACGAGGTCGAGCAGGATCTGGTGCTGCCTGGCCGTGGTCTGACCGGTCAGGCGGGTGACCAGGGTTGCCTGGGAACGCGCGGGCTGGAGGGGAAGGGAGCGTGCTGCGCGAGGGCGCAGGAGCGGGAGTGTCTCGTGCGGTCGACGTCCGGCGCGGGGGTTCTGGTCCGCGAGCATGAGGACGGGTTCGGTGCTCGCGAACGCGGTGTCGAGGAGAGCGAGTGCGCGCTCGGTGGTGAGCGTCGGGAGGCTGGTGGAGATGCGGTCGAGCGAGCCGTCGGTGAGGTGCCCGGTCATGGCGCTGGTTTGTTCCCACAGGCCCCATGCGGCCGATAGTGCCGGTAGGCCGAGGGTGTGTCGGTGCCGGGCGAGGCCGTCGAGGTAGGCGTTGGCAGCGGCGTAGTTGGCTTGGCCTGGTGCGCCGAGTACACCGGCGGCCGAAGAGAAGAGCACGAATGCGGCGAGGTTCATTTCCCGCGTCAGTTCGTGGAGGTTCCACGCGGCGTCGGCCTTGGCGCGCAGGACGGTGTGCAGTCGCTCCGGCGTGAGGGCGGTGAGGACACCGTCGTCGAGGACCCCGGCGGCATGGATCACTGCGGTGAGCGAGTGTTCGGCCGGCACGGTGTCGAGCAGGTCGGCCAGTGAGTCTTTGTCCGCGGCGTCGCAGGTTTCGATGGTGACGCGCGCGCCTGCTGCGGCCATTTCTGTGGCGAAGGTGTCGATGTCGGCCGCCTGGGGGCCGCTGCGGCTGGCCAGGAGCAGGTGGCGGATGCCGTGGTGGTCCACGAGGTGTCGGGCGACGATGCGGCCGAGGGTGCCGGTCCCGCCGGTGATCAGCACGGTGCCGTCGAGGTTCCAGGCCGGAGGCTCGGAGATCGGGCTCTCCGGCACGAGGCGCGGACTGAAGATCGTCGTCTCACGGACGGCGAGTTGCGGCTCGTCACCGCTTGCGACGGCGAGCACGTCGATGAGCGGGACGGGCTGGTCGTCGATGTCGAGCAGGACGAACCGGTCGGGGTGCTCGGACTGGGCCGCGCGGATCAGCCCCCAGACCGCTGCCCCGGCGAGTTCGGACGCCGGATCGGTCGCTCCGGTCTGCGGCCCGACGGCGTTCTCGGTGACGACGACGAGTCGAGCTGCGGCGAACCGGGATTCCGCGATCCAGGCCTGAGCGATGGACAGGACATCATCCAGGCCGGTCGGGGCAGCCAGGACCACCCAGGCGGGTACGGGAGCACCGCGGTCGATGCCGTCGATCAAACCGTCCAGATCGGCATACGGTTCCGAACCGGTGCTCAGCGGGTCATCGGTGCCGAGTATCGCGACCGGACCGAGCGCCGCCGAGCCCGCCACTCGTGCTGGAGACCAGTCGAGGCGGAAGGGTCCCGGCTCCGACGCCGGGACGCTGAGTTCCCCGGCTGCTATCGGCCGGGTCGTCAGGGCGGCGATGGTGGCGACGAGGTGGCCGGCGGTGTCGGTGAGTTCGAGGGCGGCCGTGTCGGGACCGGTCGGGGTCATGCGGACGCGCAGGGCTGTAGCGGCCCGGGTATGGAGGCGCAGGCCGTTCCAGGCGAAGGGGAGCCGGATCGTGTCGGCGCGGTCGTCGGTTGCGGTCTCGGTGCCGAGGGCGATCGTGTGGAGCGCGGCGTCCAGGAGGGCGGGGTGGATGTGGAACTGGTCGGCTTGCACGACGGCCTGATCGTCCAGCGCGATCTCGGCGTATATCTGCGTGCCGAGTCGCCAGGCGGACCGTAGCGCCCGGAAGGTCGGCCCGTAGGCGTATCCGTCGGTGGCGAACTGGTCATAGAGCTCTGTCACGTCAAGGGGTTCGGCGCCGACAGGCGGCCAGCTCGTGAAGTCGACGGGAGTGCCGAGGTCGCTTGCGGGGGCGAGGTGGCCGGAGGCGTGGCACACCCAGTCCGCGTCGGCGGTCTCGAGCTGGGAGTGGATACCGATGGCACGTCGGTCCTCGGCGTCCGGCTCGCCGACCACCACTTGCAGACGGACCGCGCCGTGGGAGGGCAGGATCAGCGGTCTGTGCAAGGTCAGCTCGTCGACGACGGCCGCGCTGATCGTGCTGGCGTGGAGGGCGAGTTCGGCGAAGCCGGTGCCGGGGAAGAGCACGGCGCCGCCGATCGTGTGATCCACGGTCCACGGGGCGGACTCGGTGGACAGCCGGCCGGTGAGCACCAGGCCGGTGGAGTCGGCGAGGCCGAGGGCCGCGGACAGCAGCGGATGGTGGGCCTGGTCGAGTCCTGCGGCGGCGAGGTCGCCGGTGGTCGGCGAGGGCTTGAGCCAGTAGTTCTGGTGTTGGAAAGCGTAGGTGGGGAGGTCGGCGGATCGTCCGGGCGTGAGGAGTGGTTGCCAGTCCAGTGGTCTGCCGTGGATATGGAGTTGGGCGAGTGCGGTGGTGAGTTGGGTGGTGTCGCCGTGGTCGCGGCGGAGGGTTTCGACGGCTGCGGCGTCGGCGTCGGTGATAGATGTGGTCAGGACGGGGTGTGGGCTGACTTCGATGAAGTAGTGGTGGTTGGTGTCTATCAGGGTGCGTATGGCGGGGTGGAAGGCGACGGGGTGGCGGAGGTTGTCGTACCAGTAGGTGGCGTCGGCTTCGGTGCCGGTCATCCATGCGCTGTGCAGGGTGGAGTACCAGGGGATCCCGGCCTTGCGCGGAGTGATCGGTGCGAGCGTCTTGAGTATCTGTTCTTGGATGGTCTCGACGTGCGACGAGTGTGAGGCGTAGTCGACGTTGATTCGTCGGGCGTGGACGCCGGTGGTTTCGCAGTGCACGAGTACCTGGTCGAGCGCTTCGGTGTTCCCGGAAATGACGGTGGTGGCCGGACCGTTGAGTGCGGCGATGGAAAGCTTTCCGTCCCAGGGCGCGATGAGTTCGCGTGTGGCGTCGGCGGACAGGGAGATGGATGCCATGCCGCCGTGGCCGGAGAGTTGCTGGAGTGCTTGGGCGCGCAGGGCGACCACGCGTGTGGCGTCATCGAGGCTGAGTGCTCCGGCGATGTGTGCGGCGGCGATCTCGCCTTGGGAGTGTCCGACGACGGCGTCGGGGTGGATACCGCTGGCCTGCCAGAGGTCAGCGAGAGCGACCATGACGGCGAACAGAGTCGGTTGCAGGACGTCGATCCGCTCAAGAGGCGGCGCTCCCGGGTTCCCCCGCAGGACGTCGAGCAGCGACCAGTCGCAGTACTTGCTGAGGACCTGGTCGCATTCGCTGATGCGGTCGGCGAACACGGGGGAGGACTGGAGCAAGTCCTGTCCCATACCAACCCACTGCGAACCCTGACCGGGAAAGACGAACACAGTCTTCCCGCCGCTGCGCGCGATGCCGGTGACGATGGACGGTCCGGGGTTACCTTCCGCCAGGGTGGCGGTGGCGCCTAGCAGGCTCTCCCGGTCGTGGCCGATGACCACGGCGCGGTGGGTGAAGTGAGTGCGGGTGGTCGCCAGGGACCAGGCGATGTCCGCAGGCTCCAGCTCCGGATGACGCGTCGCGTGTGCGGCCAGTCGTACTGCCTGCTCACGCAAACCCTCAGCAGTCTTGGCGGACAACAACCACGGCACCGCAGACGGCTCGAACGGCGCCGAGACCGGCGTCGGTTGTGGCATGGATAGCAGTGCTGGCGGCTGCTCAAGGATGACGTGGGCATTCGTCCCGCTGACGCCGAACGCCGAGACACCCGCTCGGCGGAGATGGTCGCCGACCGCCCAAGGCTGGGCTTCAGTGAGGAGTTCGACGTGTCCGGCAGTCCAGTCGATGTGCGTGCTGGGTGTGTCGGCGTGCAGTGTCTTGGGCAGGGTGCCGTGTCGCATCGCCTGCACCATCTTGATGATGCCGGCGACGCCTGCTGCGGCCTGGGTGTGTCCGATGTTCGATTTCAGCGACCCCAGCCACAGCGGTTGTCCGGCAGGGCGGTCCTGGCCGTAGGTGCTGATGAGGGCCTGGGCTTCGATGGGATCGCCGAGTGCCGTACCAGTTCCGTGGGCTTCCACCGCGTCGATGTCGGCGGCGGCCAGTCCCGCGTTTGCCAGTGCCTGTCGGATGACGCGCTGCTGCGACGGCCCGTTCGGTGCGGTCAGCCCGTTGCTGGCGCCATCCTGGTTCACCGCGCTGCCGCGGATGACAGCCAGGACCGGATGACCGTTCCGCTGCGCATTGGAGAGTCGTTCCAGGACGAGGACTCCGACGCCTTCGGCCCAGCCGGTGCCATCAGCGCCGTCGGAGAACGCGCGGCAACGCCCGTCGGCGGACAGAGCACGCTGGCGGCTGAACTCGATGAAGCTGTCGGGTGTGGCCATGATGGTGACGCCACCGGCCAGGGCCAGCGACGACTCGCCGCTGCGCAGCGACTGCGCGGCCAGGTGCAGCGCGACCAGAGACGACGAACACGCCGTGTCCACCGTCACCGCCGGGCCTTCCAGCCCGAAGGCGTAGGAAAGCCGTCCGGACATGACGCTGGTGGCGTTGCCGGTGCTCAAGTAGCCTTCGACGTCTCCCGTATCAGGGCTGTTGTGGCCGTAGCCCTGCTGGTATGCGCCGATGAACACTCCGGCCTCAGTGCCACGCAAGGCGTCGGGCTGGATCCCCGCACGCTCGATGGCTTCCCAGGTGACTTCCAGCAGCAGGCGCTGCTGCGGGTCCATGGCCTGGGCCTCGCGCGGGGAGATGGTGAAGAAGGCCGGATCGAAGGCGGCGGCGTCGTGCACGAACCCGCCGGTCCGTACGTAGCTGGTCCCGGCGTGATCCGGGTCCGGATCGTACAACGCGTCCAGGTCCCAGCCACGGCTGGTGGGGAACCCGCCGATCGCGTCCCCGCCCTGATCGACCAGCCGCCACAGGTCATCGGGCGAGTTCACGCCACCAGGCAGGCGGCAGGCCATGCCGACGATCACGATCGGGTCCTCGGCCGTGCCCGGCGCAGTAGTCGCAGTCGTGCGGGCAACCCGCTCGACGGCCGCACTTCCCGCACCCGACAACTCGTCCAGCAGATAGGCGCCCAACGCCTCGGGACTCGGGTGGTCGAACACCAGCGTCGCGGGCAGGCGCAGTCCGGTCGCGTCGGCCAGCCGATTGCGCAGTTCCACCGCGGTCAGCGAATCGAATCCCAGATCGCGGAACGCCTGCCGGACGTCGATTCCCGCAGCGTCCGCCATTCCCAGGACGACGGCCGCATGGCCGCGCACCACCTCGACCGCCAGCTGCCCGCGTTCCGCGGCCGGGGTGTCGGCCAGGCGGGCGGCGAGGCCTGCGGGCCTGCTCCCGGCGGTGCCTCGGCGACGCGCCGTCCGGCGTACCAGTTCCCGCAGTACGTGCGGTACTTCGGCGGTCGCGGTGCTGACGGCGGACAGGTCGAGATCGACCGGAACCAGCACGGCGTCCGTTCGTCGCAAGGCGGCGTCGAACAGCGCCAGTCCTCGTTTTGCGGACAGCGGACGCAGACCTCCGCGCTCCATCCGTCGCACCTCTGCGTCCGCGAGCGACGCGGTCATCCCCCGCACCTGCGGAGCCCACGAGCCCCAGGCCAGTGACTGCCCGGGCAGCCCGCGTGCCCGCCGGTATTCGGCCAGCGCGTCCAGGGCGGTGTTGGCGGCCGCGTAGTTCGCCTGGCCCGCGGAGCCCAGGACGCCGGCGACTGAGGAGAAGACAACGAACGCGGCGAGATCGCCACGGTCCACTGTCAGCTCGTGCAGCAGCCATGCGGCGCCGATCTTGGGCCGCAGCACCGTGTCGAGCCGCTCCGGCGTCAGGGCCTCGACCGTGCCGTCGTCCAGGATTCCGGCCGTGTGGAAGACCCCCGTCAGCGGATGCTCCGGCGGGATCTCGCCGAGCAGCCGCGTCAGGTCGTTCCGGTCGGCCACGTCGCACGCCGCGATCGTCAGGTGGACACCAGCCGCGGCCAGTTCCGCGGCCAACGCCTGTGCTCCTTCGGCCTGGCCGCCGCTGCGGCTGACGAGGAGCAGGTGTCGCACGCCGTGATGATCCACGAGGTGCCGTGCCAGCAGCCTGCCGAGCCCTCCGGTGCCGCCGGTCAGCAGGACCGTGCCTTCCGGGTCGAATGTTGCAGGCGCCGCCGGTTCCGTCACGTCCAGAGGCATGAGCCGGACGCCGTGGATCGCGCCGTTGAGCACACGCACCTCGGGTTCACCCGACGCCACGGCGGCCGCGAGCAGATCTGGCGTGACTTCCGTGCCCTCCGCGGCATCGGAGGCGACCAGGACGAACCGGCCGGGGTGTTCCTGCTGCGCCGAACGGATCAGTCCGAGCGCGGCGGCCACGGCGATTCCGGATTCGTCCGCGCCGCTGAGCTGGAACACGAGTCGGGTGTCCGTGACACCGTCGTCGGCCAGCCAGCCCTGGATCGCGGCCAGGACCCGGCCGGCCGCATCGAGTGCCGCGTCCGGTACGTCGATATCAACGCCTTCCGGCGCGGTGACCGGGAACAGGACGAACTCCGGCGTCGGTGCGTCGGCGTCGTCGCTCGGCGGTTCCAGTGCCGTCGTCCCCAATCGGAACAGCGACCGCTGCGCGAACCGGTCACTGTCGACCGCCGCCTGCGCCGTCAGGGGGCGCATGGTGAGGGATCCGACGGAGAGCACCGGCAGCCCGGAGCCATCGGTGGCATCGACAGTCACGGTGTCGGTTCGCAGAGCACGTAGACGCACTCGCAGCGAGGTGGCTCCGGCCGCGTGCAAGGTGACGTCGCCCCAGGAAACCGGCGCCAGCACAGCGTCATTGCCGATACCGGAAGAGAAGGCGGCTGCGTGCAAGGCCGCGTCGAGCAGCGCCGGGTGCAGTCGCGAGCGTGCGGCGGTGTCCAGTTGCGAGCCCGGCAGCTGGACCTCGGCGAACACCTCCGCGTCCCGCCGCCAGACCGCCGTGAGCCCATGGGACGCGGGCCCGTCCAGCTCCACCGGCTCCGCATCGGTCGGCGGCCAGATCGTGGCGTCGAAGCCGCTGTCCGCGAGATCCTCGCTCAGGCCGTCACGGCCTGCGCTCTCGGCGAGCACACCGCTGGCGTGGCGTACCCACTCGGCGTCCTGGTCGCCGGTCATCCGGGAGAACACCTGCACCGCTCGGTGCCCTGCCGCGTCGGACGCGTCGACGACGACCTGGATGTCGGCCGGAAAGAAGAGCAGCGGCGCCTCCACGGTCAGCACCCGTACCACTGGAGTCCCCGCGCCCTCGCCGGCCTTCAGTGCGAGCTCGACGAACGCCGTCTCCGGCAGCATTGTCATTTCCCCGCGCCCCGCCAGCCAGGGATGCGTACGCTCCGACAACCTGCTGGTGAACACAAACCCCCCGGTACCCGGCAGTTCCAAACCGGCGCCGAGCAACGCGTGGTCGACTCGCTCGAGCCCCGCTGCGGTCACGTCGCCGCCTGCGGGTGCGGTCAGCCAGTACCGTTCGTGCTGGAAGGCGTAGGTCGGGAGGCTGTCCGTGCGCCGTGCGCCGGTTCCGCGGTACACGGCGGTCCAGTCCGGTGAGGTGCCGTGCACGTGCAGTCGGGCGATCGCGGTGGTGAGCGCGTGCTGCTCCGACTGGTTTCGGCGAAGCGCGGGTACTGCGATTCCGCCGGCGGGCAGCTCCGGCTGAACCAGTGCGGTGAGCGTGCTATCCGGGCCGAGCTCCCAGAACTCGGTGACCTGTTCCGCGGCAAGGGTTTGGACGGCATCGGCGAAGCGGACGGTGCGGCGTATCTGATCGGACCAGTAGCGGGGGTCGGTCAGCGTGTCCGGGTCGACCAGCCGACCGGTGACGGTCGACACGACGGGTATCTCGGGTGCCGAGTAGTCGAGACGTTCAGCGGCGTGCGTGAATTCCTCGAGGATCGGCTCCATCAACGCGGAGTGGAACGCGTGGGACGTCTTGAGCCTGCGGGCACGACCAGCGCCGGTGGCCTCGAACCGCGCGGCGAGGTCGGTCACGGCGTCCTCGTCGCCGGAGATGACGAGGGATCGGGAACTGTTGATCGCGGCGATGCCGACCCGGCGGTCGTCGTACGCGGTCAGCAGCGGCTCGATCTCGGCTTCGTCGGCGGTGAGGCTGAACATGGCGCCGCTTCGCGGTAGCGCGTCCATGAGTCGCGCGCGCATGGTGACGAGGGTGCAGGCGTCTTCGAGCGAGAGGACGCCGGCGACGTGAGCGGCGGTGAGTTCGCCGATGGAGTGCCCGGCCAGATAGTCGGGCCTGATTCCCCAGGATTCGGCGAGCCGGAACAGCGCGACCTGGAGGGCGAATAAGGCGGGTTGCGCGTATCGCGTGTGGTCCAGGAGCGAGGCCTGGGACGTACCGGGCTCGGCGAAGACGGTCTCGCGCAGGAACTGGCTGCCGTCAGGATCGAGGAGCGCCAGGCAGGCGTCCATGGCCTGGGCGAAGACCGGGTACGTGCTGTAGAGCTCGCGGCCCGCGCCGGGGCGTTGGCTGCCTTGGCCGGAGAACAGGAAAGCGATCGTCGGCTGAGACCTGCTGGTGGCGATGTGCAGGTTGGCGGAGTCGACGCCGTCGGCCAGGGCCCGCAGGCCGACGGTGAGTTCGTCGAGGGTGGTGCCGACGACGGCCGCGCGGTGGGGAAGCGCGGTGCGGGCGGTCGCGAGGGAGTAGGCCACGTCAAGCGGGTCCGCGCCCGCGTGTTCGCAGTGGTCGAGCAACCGGGCGGCTTGGGCTCGCAGTGCCTGAGGAGTGTGTGCGGAAAGCACCCACGGCAGTGCGGTCGGCCTGACTTCCGCCGACGTGCGTTCCGAATCAGGTCGCGCGGCGGGCGCCTGCTCCAGGATGACGTGGGCGTTGGTGCCGCTGACGCCGAACGCGGAGACTCCGGCCCGGCGGGGATGGTCAGTCGCGGGCCAGGGCTGGGCTTCGGTGAGGAGCCGGACCTGTCCGCTGGTCCAGTCGATGTGTGTGCTGGGCGTGTCTGCATAAAGGGTCTTGGGCAGGGCGCCGTGCCGCATGGCCTGCACCATCTTGATGACGCCGGCGACGCCTGCCGCGGCCTGGGTGTGCCCGATGTTCGACTTCAGGGAGCCGAGCCAGAGTGGTTGTCCGTCCCGCCGGTTCTGGCCGTAGGCGGCCAGCAGCGCCTGGGCCTCGATCGGATCGCCCAGCCTGGTCGCGGTCCCGTGCGCCTCTACGGCATCGATGTCGCTAGGGGTGAGCCCGGCGTTGGCGAGCGCCTGTCGGATGACGCGCTGCTGCGACGGTCCGTTGGGTGCGGTCAATCCGTTGCTGGCGCCGTCTTGGTTCACGGCGCTGCCGCGGATGACAGCCAGAATCGGATGCTGGTTGCGCTGGGCTTCTGACAGCCGTTCCAGGACGAGGACGCCGATGCCTTCGGCCCAGCCGGTGCCGTCGGCGTCTTCGGAGAACGCGCGGCATCGTCCGTCGGGGGACAGGGCGCGTTGGCGGCTGAATTCGATGAAGCCCTCGGGTGTGGCGATGACGGTGACGCCGCCGGCCAGGGCGAGTGTGGACTCGCCGGTGCGCAGCGATTGCGCGGCCAGGTGCAGCGCGACCAGCGACGACGAACACGCTGTGTCGACGGTGACCGCCGGGCCCTCCAACCCGAAGGTGTATGCGACCCGGCCCGATGCCAGGCTGCCGACGCTCGCTGATTCGGCGTAGTCGTGGTGCATCAGCCCGGTGAACACCCCGGTCTTGGACCCGCTCAGTGAGGCGGCGTCGATTCCGGCGTTCTCCATGGCCTCCCAGGAGACCTCCAGCAGCAGCCGTTGCTGCGGATCGATCGAGGCCGCCTCGCGGGGCGTCAGATGGAAGAACGTCGGATCGAACCCGGCCGCGTCGTGCAGGAAGCCGCCGTGGCGCGCGTAGGTCGAACCGGGCCGCTCGCCCGACGGGTCGTACAAGGCGTCGATGTCCCAGCCCCGGTCGGTGGGGAATGCGACGATCGCGTCGCCCGCCTCGTCGATGAGTCGCCACAGGTCCTCCGGCGAGTCCACGCCACCGGGCAGCCGGCATGCCATGCCGATGATCGCGATCGGTTCCCGCTGGGCCGCAGTCAGCCGGTCGTTGCGCTCCCGCAGCCGCTCGGCCTCTTTCACCGAGGTGCGCAGCGCATCGAGCAGTCGGGCGTTGGTGGCGTTGGTGGCGTTGTCGTCGGAGGGTGCCATGGGAGCAGGCCTCACATCTCTCGTCTGGCGTCGTCGAAACCGGCGCTGGTGCCGGTGCCGGTGTCGCCGTGCAACGCCAGGTTGATCAGGCTTTCGGCGTCCAGGGCGTCGATGTGGCCCCAGCGGTCGGGGTCGGCTTCCTCGGGGACATCGCTTGCGGGGGCAGGCTCGTCACCCCGCAGCAGCTTGGCGAGATGGTCGGCGAGCGATCGCGGTTTCGGATAGTCGAAGACGAGTGTCGCGGGCAGTCGTAGTCCGGTGGCGGTGGTGAGTCTGTTGCGGAGGTCGACGGCGGTGAGGGAGTCGAAGCCGAGGTCTTTGAAGGGGCGGTCGGGTGGGAGGTGCTCGGTGGTGGTGTGGCCGAGGACGGTGGCTGCTTGGGTGCGGACGAGGTCGAGCAGGAGCTGGTGCTGCTTGGCCGTGGTCTGACCGGCCAGGCGGGTGACGATGCTGGTCCCGGCAGGCACGGCCCGACCGGAGCGCGCGGTGCGGCGCGGGCTGACGGGGACCCGGTCGACGAGGGTGAGGGTGGGCTCGGTGCTCGCGAGCGCGGTGTCGAGCAGGCTAAGGGCACGCTCGGTCGTCAGTGCGGGAAGTGCGTTCGTGTTCGTCCTGGCCTGGATGGTGCCGGTGAGGCGGGCGGTCATGGTGCTGGTTTGTTCCCACAGGCCCCATGCGGTGGACAGGGCTGGCAGGCCGAGGGTGTGTCGGTGGCGGGCGAGGCCGTCGAGGTAGGCGTTGGCGGCGGCGTAGTTGGCTTGGCCGGGGTTGCCGAGGGTGCCGGCGGCAGAGGAGAACAGGACGAATGCGGCGAGGTCCATGTGCTGTGTGAGCTCATGGAGGTTCCGGGCCGCGTCGGCTTTGGGGCGGAAGACGGTGCGGAGTCGTTCGGGGGTGAGGGCGGTCAGGACGCCGTCGTCGAGGACTCCGGCGGCGTGGATCACACCGGTGAGCGGGTGCTCTTGGGGCACAGTACCGAGCAATCGGGCCAGTGCTTCCTTGTCGGCGACGTCGCAGGCTTCGATGGTCACGTGGGCGCCTGCCCCTGCCATCTCTGTGGCGAAGGTGTCGATGTCGGCCGCCTGGGGGCCGCTGCGGCTGACCAGGAGCAGGTGGCGGATGCCGTGGTGGTCCACGAGGTGCCGGGCGACGATGCGGCCGAGGGTGCCGGTCCCGCCGGTGATCAGCACGGTGCCGTCAGGATTCCAGGCCGGCGGCGTGGAGACCGGGTCCTGATCGACCGGGACGAGACGGGGCGCGAGGACGATTCCGTTGCGCACGGCGAGTTGCGGCTCGTCGTTGGCTGCTGCGGCGAGGACGTCGGCGAGCGGGAGGGACTGCCGGTCCTCGACATCGAGCAGGACGAACCGGTCGGGGTGCTCGGACTGGGCCGCGCGGATCAGTCCCCAGACCGCTGCCCCGGCGAGTTCGGACGCCGGGTCCGTCGACGAACCGCTCTGCGGCCCGACGGCGTTCTCCGTGACGAGGACGAGCCGGGAGGCGGCAAAGCGGGGGTCTGCGATCCAGGCCTGGGCTGTGGCCAGAACCTCGTCCAACGCGGGGTGCGTAGGCACGATCACCCATGCGGGAACCGGGGTGCCGTGGTCGGTGGCGGTGCGCAGCGTGTCCAGGTCGTCGTACCACTCGGAGGTGGTGTCGAACGGGACGGTCGTGCTGACCGACACGGGAGACCAGTCGAAGCGGAAGGGACCCGTGGTGGCGGCGGTCGGCCGAGTGACCAGGGAGGCGATCGAGGCGACCGGTTCGCCGGTCGCCAGATCGGCGAGTTCGAGGGTGACCGCGTCGGGGCCGGTCGGGGTCATGCGGACGCGCAGAGCCGTGGCACCGGATGTGTGCAGACGCAGGCCGTTCCAGGCGAAGGGGAGCCGGATCGTGCCGGCGGGGTCGTCGTGCGCGGTCTCGGTGTCGAGGGCGACGGCGTGAAGGGCCGCATCCAGGAGCGCGGGGTGGATGGTGAAGGCGCGGGCCTCATCAGCCGCTTGGTCGTCGAGCGTGATCTCGGCGTAGATGCTCTCTCCGTGTCGCCAGGCGGCGTGCAGCGCCTGGAACGCGGGGCCGTAGGCGTATCCGCGGGCGGCGAGTCGGTCGTAGAGCCCTGTCACGTCAAGAGCTTTGGCGCCGACGGGCGGCCAGGTGCTGAGCTCGTCGGGAACAGCCGTCTCGGTCGCTGGAACGAGGAAGCCGGTGGCGTGGCACTCCCACTCCGCGTCGGCTGTCTCGGCGCGCGTGTGAATGCTGATAGAGCGTCGGGCGGCGTCGGCAGGGGCGCCGACCAGGACCTGCAGCCGAGTCCCGCCGTGGGCGGGCAGCGCAAGTGGTGCCAGCAGTGTCAATTCCTCCACGGTGTGCTCATCGCCGGTGAGGGCGGCGGCGTGGAGGGCGAGTTCGGCGAAGCCCGCGCCGGGAAACAGCACGGCGCCGCCCACGACGTGGTCGGCGGTCCAGGGCGCGGAATCCGAGGAGATCCGGCCGGTGAGGACCAGTCCGGTGGAGTCGGCCAGCGGCAGCGCCGCCGACAGAAGCGGGTGGCTGCTGTGATCGAGCCCTGATGCCGAGAGGCTGTGAGCGTTGCGAGAGGACTTGAGCCAGTAGTTCTGGTGTTGGAAAGCGTAGGTGGGGAGGTCGGCGGATCGTCCGGGCGTGAGGAGTGGTTGCCAGTCCAGTGGTCTGCCGTGGATATGGAGCAGCGCCAGTGCGGTGGTGAGTTGGGTGGTGTCGCCGTGGTCGCGGCGGAGGGTTTCGATGGCGACCGCGTTGGTGTCGGTGTCAGTGATGGAGGCGGTCAGGACGGGGTGTGGGCTGACTTCGATGAAGTAGTGGTGGTTGGTATCTATCAGGGTACGTATGGCGGGGTGGAAGGCGACGGGCTGGCGGAGGTTGTCGTACCAGTAGGTGGCGTCGGCTTCGGTGCCGGTCATCCATGCGCTGTGCAGGGTGGAGTACCAGGGGATCTCGGCTTTGCGTGGAGTGATCGGTGCGAGTGTCTTGAGTATCTGTTCTTGGATGGTTTCGACGTGCGACGAGTGTGAGGCGTAGTCGACGTTGATTCGTCGGGCGTGAACGCCGGTGGTTTCGCAGCGCGCGAGCACCTGGTCGAGCGCTTCGGTTTCGCCGGAGACGATGGTGGTGGCCGGGCCGTTCAACGCGGCGATGGAGAGATCATTGCTCCAGGCAGCGATGAGTTCGCCGGTTGCGTCGGCGGACAGGGAGATGGATGCCATGCCACCGTGGCCGGAGAGCTGTTGGAGTGCTTGAGCGCGTAGGGCCACGACTCGTGTGGCGTCATCGAGGCTGAGTGCTCCGGCGATGTGGGCGGCGGCGATCTCGCCTTGGGAGTGTCCGATGACGGCGTCGGGGTGGATACCGCAGGCCTGCCAGAGGTCAGCGAGAGCGACCATGACGGCGAACAGAGTCGGTTGCAGGACGTCGATCCGCTCAAGAGGCGGCGCTCCCGCGTTCCCCCGCAGGACGTCGAGCAGCGACCAGTCGGTGTACTGACGTAGAGCCTGATCGCACGCGGCGATGCGGGCCGCGAACACCGGGGAGGACTGGAGCAGATCCAGTCCCATGCCAACCCACTGCGAACCCTGACCGGGGAAGACGAACACGGTCTTCCCACCGGCGCGGGCGACGTCGGCGACCGCCGATGGCGTGGGCGTCCCCTGCGCGAAGGCGGTGGTGGCGTCGAGTAGGCTTTCGCGGTCCTGGCCGATCACCACGGCGCGATGAGTGAAGTGGGTGCGAGTGGTGGTCAGAGCCCAGGCGACGTCGGCGGGCGTCGATTCCGGGCGGGCGCTGACGTGCGAGGCCAACCGTGCCGCCTGCTCCCGCAAACCCTCAGCGGTCTTGGCCGACAACAACCACGGCACCGCAGAGGGCTCGAACGGTGTCGGGACTGGCGTCGGTCGCGGCTGAGGTTGAGGAGCAGGCGGCTCCTCGAGGATGACGTGGGCATTCGTGCCGCTGACACCGAAAGCGGAGACACCCGCCCGGCGGGGCCGGTCTCCGACCGGCCAAGGCTGGGCTTCGGTCAGCAGCCTGACGTGGCCGTCGGTCCAGTCGATCTTGGTCGTCGGCCGGGTGACGTGGAGGGTGCGGGGGAGCGCACCGTGCTGCATGGACACGGTCATCTTCATGATGCCGGCGATGCCCGCGGCGGCCTGCGTGTGACCGATGTTGGATTTCAGAGTGCCCAGCCACAGCGGCCGGCCGTCCGGCCTGCCCCGTCCATAGGTGTTGATCAAGGCCTGGGCTTCGATGGGGTCACCCAGCGCGGTGCCGGTCCCGTGGGCTTCGACCGCGTCGATGTCGGCTGCTGTGAGCCCGGCGTTGGTGAGGGCCTGTCGGATGACGCGCTGCTGCGACGGCCCGTTCGGTGCGGTCAGCCCGTTGCTGGCGCCATCCTGGTTCACCGCGCTGCCGCGGATGACGGCCAGGACCGGATGACCGTTCCGCTGCGCATCGGAGAGCCGTTCCAGGACGAGGACTCCGACTCCTTCGGCCCAGCCGGTGCCGTCGGCGTCGTCGGAGAACGCGTGGCAGCGACCGTCGGAAGACAGGCCGCGCTGGCGGCTGAAGGCGACGAACGCCCCCGGCGTGGCCAGCACGCTCACCCCGGCGGCCAGGGCCAGGGTGCACTCGTCCTGGCGCAGGGCCTGCCCTGCCAGGTGCAGCGCGACCAACGACGACGAACACGCCGTGTCCACCGTGACCGCCGGGCCTTCCAGCCCGAGGGTGTACGCGATCCGGCCGGCCAGCACCGAAGCGGCCGTACTCAAGCCCAGATATCCCTCATACTCGGCCGGGACGTCGGCGACCACCTCGTCCCAGTAGTCCTGACCGCTCGTCCCGACGTACACGCCGGTACGGCCGCCTCGCAACGTCTCCGGTCGGATACCGGCGCGCTCGATCGCCTCCCACGCGGTCTCCAACAGCAGCCGCTGCTGCGGGTCGATCGCCGTCGCCTCACGGGGTGAGATGTCGAAGAAGCCGGCGTCGAACGCGGCGGCGTCGATGAATCCGCCGGTCCGGACATAGCTGGTCCCCGCGTGGTCGGGGTCCGGGTCGTACAGCGCGTCCAGATCCCACCCGCGGTCGGTGGGGAAACTCGACACCGCATCCGTGCCCTGATCGACGAGTCGCCACAGGTCTTCGGGACTGTCGACCCTGCCGGGGAACCGGCAGGCCATACCGATGATGGCGATCGGCTCACGGGCCCGCTGCTCGGCCTGCCGGAGCCGGTCGCGGGTCTGGTCCAGCTCGGTGCTGACCCGCTTCAGGTAGTCGAGGAGCTTCGCTTCGTTGTCCACTTCCGCCATCTCGCTGATTTCCGATCGACGCCGGTCCGGATCAGGACCGGCCGAGTTGCCTGTCGACGAACGCGAAGACCGCGTCGGCGTCCGCTTCCTCGAGCCCCGCTGACGGGTTCGCGGCGTTCGCGGCCGTGGGCTGGGCGGCGCTCATGGCCGGCGTCAGGCGGGAGGCGAGCGCCGAGAGCCGACTCGCCACCCGGGCGGGATCCGCGGCGATGCCGGTCAACTTCTCGGACGGCAGGCTGGCCACCAGCGCCTCCAGCCGCTCCACCTCGGCCAGCACCGCTCCGGCCTCTGTTGCCGCCGCTGCCGCTGCCGACTCCGGGAACAGCCGCTCGAGCACATGCGAGGCGAGGGCCGCCGGGGTCGCGTAGTCGAAGACGATGGATGCGGGAAAGGCTGTCCCGGTCTCCGCCGAGATCAGATTCCGGAACTGGATCGCGGCGAGCGAGTCGAATCCCAGGTCGTGGAAGGCGCGGTCGGGATCCACGGCCGCGGAGTCCCCATGGCCGAGTACCTTGGCCGTCCATCCGCGCACGACGTTGAGCAGTTCTCCCTCGCGCGCGCCGTCCCCGGACAGCGATGCCAGCCGCTCCCGTAGTGAGGATTCGGCGGATCGGCCCTCGGGAGATCCCGCGGCGCCCGCGGCCGAGCGGTGATGTTCGGCGACGATCGCGGCGAAGAGCGGGCCCGCGCCGAAACCGCCTCGCGTCGCGAGCGCGGCCGGGTCGAGATCGCCGACCACCAGCTGAGTCCCGTCATCCGCCACACATGCGGCGGCCAGCGCCTCGACCGCGATCGCGGGAACCAGAGGTCTGTCGATCGCCGCCGCGGACAGCAAGCCGGACATGACCGGGGACAGACCGGCGCCGGGGGCTGATAGCGCCGCAGCGTTCGGGCACAGCGGCAGCAGGACCGCGGAGCTGGAATCGGTCAACGCCAGGTCCAGCAGCGCCAGGTTGTCGTCGGCGGGCATCGGCACCAGGCCGGAAGCACTCAGCCGCTGGATGTCGGCCACCGAAAGCCTTCCGCTCAGGCCGCCGTCGACGTCCCACACCCCCCAGGCGAGCGAGGTCGCCGGGAGTCCGTGGGCTTGCCGGTGCCGGGCCAGGCCGTCCAGGAACGCGTTGGCCGCCGCGTAGTTGGCCTGTCCGGGATTGCCCAGCGTGCCGGCCATGGAAGAGAACATGACGAACGCCGACAGCGATAGGTCCCGGGTGAGCTCATGCAGATGCCACGCGGCGTACGCCTTCGGCGCCAACGCTGTTTCCACCCGTGCGGGATCCAAGGACGTGAACGTGGCGTCGTCCAGTACGCCGGCCGTGTGCACCACGCCGGTGAGCGGGTGCTCGGCGGGGACGGCTGCCACCACGGCGGCCACCTGGGCACGGTCGGACACGTCGCAGGCCACGATCTCGGCGTTCGCCCCAAGAGCGGCAAGCTCCGCTCTCAGCTCCCGGGCACCGGCGGCATCAGGGCCTTGACGTGAGGCCAGCAGCAGATGCCGTACGCCGTGCCGCCGCACGAGATGACGCGCTGTCAACGCGCCCAGGTCGCCGGTGCCGCCGGTCACCAACACCGTGCCGCCCGCCGCGAATGAGAACTTCCCGACGCTACCAGCCGCGGCGCGTATCAGGCGGGGCACGGATACTGCGCCGCGCCGTACCGCGATCTCCGGTTCCGTGTCGGCCAGCGCGGCCCGCCACTGAGCAGCGGTGGTGTCCCGTTCCCAGTCCAGCAGCGTGATCCGGCCCGGGTGCTCGGACTGCGCTGAGCGCAACAGGCCGCGCATGGCGCCGGTGACCACCGCGTCATCCGATGCCGCTCCGGTGGCGCCGTCATCGGGGAAGGCGACGACCAGCCTGGACATGGCGAACCGCTCGTCATCCAGCCACTGCCGCAGCACGCCGAGGAGCGTGCCGACCGACCTACGCGTGCGCGCCACCGTGTCGAGTCCGTGGCCCGCCATCGGCGCTGGCAGTATCAGGAGGTCCGGCACCGTCGGCAGCGAAGCGAGATCTACGACTTCCTGAACCGAGATGCCAGCAGTGCGCAGGACATCGGCGACCCCGCTTCCCGAACCCAGCACAGTGCAATGACCGACGGGAGACGCGGTGGAGGCGGCCGACGACGTCGGCACCCAGGCGACCCGATACAGACCCGCTCCGTCAGGCTCGGCTCGCACGCCATCGGCCGCCCAAGTGCCCCAGGCCACCGTCGAGGCCCGAAGGCCGCGTTCCCGCCGCTGCCGTGCCACCGCGGACAGAAACGCACCACTGACAGCCTCAGCCGCGCGACCCGGACCTCCCCACACCGCCGATGCCGCCGTGACGAGCACGAACGCGTCAAGGTCCCGGTCCGCCAAGAGCGAGTCCAGCACCACCGCACCGCGCATCGCCGAGCCGTCGTCGTTGGCGGCGGCGCGTGACCTCGCCGCGTGGACCACGGCGGTCAGCGGATGCTGCGACGGCAGAGTACGCAGCAGTTCACTCAGCATCGCGCGGTCTGTCACATCGACCCGGGCAAAGGTGACCTCGGCGCCCGACGCGGTGATCTCCTCCTTCAGAGCCGCGGCAGCGGGCGCCAGGTCACCGCTCCGACTGGCCAGCACGATGTGCGCGGCGCCTTTCCGGGCCAGCCACCGTGCCACGTGGCCGCCGACCGTTCCGGTCCCGCCGGTGACGAGCACGGTCCCGCGCGGGGTCCAAGCGCGATCCGGCGGGCCGCCGGAGTCCAGCGGTGCCCGGTGCAGCCGCCGGGCGAACAGCCCTGTGGGCCGCAGCGCCAACTCGTTCTCCGCGGTGCCTTCGTCCAAGAGCCGGCCCAACCCGGCCAACTGCGCGGCGTCGGCTTCGGGGGACAGGTCGACCAACCCGGCCCACAGATCGGGTTGCTCAGATGCCAGTACGGTGCCCAATCCCCACAGCGTGGCCTGCGAGGGTGCGTCGCCGAAGGTCGCGCACCAGACGCGGGTCGTAGTGCCGCGCAGCGCTTCCACCAATGCGCACGTAGCCTTGAAGCCCGCGGAGAGCCAGGGCTGGTCGGAAGCGGGACGCTCGTCCAGAGCCAGGAGAGAGAGCACAGCGTATGGCAGCTCACTGTTTCCCTCGCGGAGCTGCTGCCTGAGCCGGACCGGATCGCAGACATCCCCTGGGACCCGCACCAGCCGGGCGCCGCCACCGGTCAACCCGGCGATGAGACCGTCCGCGGATCCGACCACGGATTCCGGCACGAGCACACACCAGCCCGGGCCGAGCACTTGCGCGTCGCCGGCACCGGTCGGCACCTTCTCCCATGCCACGTGGTACCGCTGACCGTCGAGCACCGCGTTCGCCTGCCGCTCTCGGTGCCAGCGGGTCAGCGCCGGAAGCACGGCGTCAAGCAACGCAGGCCCCTGCGACCTGTCCATCCGCAGCAGTTCGGCCAGCCCGGCCGTGTCCTCCTGCTCGACGGCCCGCCAGAACCCCTCGGCTCCGATCCCGGCCTCGGCCCCGCCACCCCGGCGCCGATCGGTGCCCATCCAGAACCTGCTGCGCTGGAACGCGTAGGTAGGCAGGTCGTATACCCGTTCGGCGCCGGAGCCCGCGTAGAACGCCGACCAGTTCGTGCGCAGACCCGACACGTGCAACCGGGCCAGGCCGGTGACCACCGTTCGGGCCTCGGAACGGTCCGAGCGCATCAGGTCCACCGCCAGTGGAGGCGAACTGCCGTTCCCGAGACTCTCGTGCACCATGCCGGTGAGCGCACCACCTGGTCCCACCTCGACCCAGCGGCCGACTCCCTTACCGGCCAGATACAGCATGCTGTCGTGGAAACGCACAGCTTCCCGCGCCTGACGAACCCAGTAGTCGGGATCGGCCAGCTCGGCGGCGGACAGCGGACGTCCCGTCAGGGTGGACACCACCGGAATCCGGGGTGCCGAGGCTCGCAGTTTCGTCGCCGCCTCGCGGAACTCCCCGGCGATGGCGTCCATGTGCGGCGAGTGGAAGGCGTGGCCGACCCGCAGCCGTCGCACGCGTCGACCCCGTGACGCCAAGAGCTCGGCGATCTCCAGCACCTCCGCACGGTCGCCCGAGACGACTACCGCGGACGGCCCGTTGACCGCCGCGATCGCCACCCGGCCCGTCGCCCGGTCGTCCAGCAGGGCGCTGACTTCGGACTCGCTCGCCTGCAACGCCGCCATCGCCCCGTCCGCGACCACGGACTGCATCAGCCGTCCGCGAGCGGCGACCAGCGCGGCGGCGTCCTCCAGCGGCCACACCTCGGCCACCTGCGCGGCGGCGATCTCGCCGATGGAGTGGCCGCTGAGGTGGTCCGGCTCCAGGCCCCAGCTTTCCAGCAGCCGGGCCAACGCCACCTCCACCGCGAACAGCGCGGGCTGGGTGTACTCGGTCCGGTCCAGCAGGTCTGAACGCTCCGAGCCGTCCTCGGCGGCCAGGATTTCCCGAAGCGGGAGGTCCAGGTGCGGGCCGAAAGCCTCGCAGACCGTGTCCAGCGTCGCAGCGAACGCGGGGAACGCTTCGGCCAGGTCACGGCCCATGCCCGGATACTGGGATCCTTGGCCGGGAAAGAGGAACGCCGTCAGACCCGGCCGGACTGTGCCTCGGACCACGGCCGTGCCACTATCGTCACCGCTCGACAGCGCGTCCAGCCCGGCGTGGATCCCGTTCCGGTCCTCACCTATCACAATGGCCTGGTACGCGAGCGCCGCCCGCGAGGTCGCCAGCGAAAAAGCAACGTCCAGCAGGCCGGTGTCAGGGTGGTCGGGAGTGTCAGAAGCCTGATCAAGCTGGGCTCGCAGCCGGGTGGCCTGGTCGCGCAGCGCCGCTTCGGACGCCGCCGACACGATGACGGGCAGCGGGAAACGAAGTCGGCCCGGCCGGCGCGGTTCGGGCGCGTCGTCGGCGGACGTGGAAGCCGGAGCCTCCTCCAGCACGACGTGCGTGTTCGTCCCGCTGACGCCGAAGCTCGAAACCCCTGCCCGCCGCGGTCGTGCCGAGCGCGTCCAGTCCACCGCCTCCGTGAGCAGTTGGACCCGTCCTGCCGACCAGTCCACGGCGGTGGACGGAGTCTCGGCATACAGGGTGCGGGGCAGCAGTCCGTGCCGCATCGCCTGCACCATCTTGATCACCCCGCCGACGCCCGCCGCGGCCTGCGCGTGCCCGATGTTCGACTTCAGCGAGCCGAGGAACAGGGGCCGGTCCGCGGCTCGGCCGCGGCCGTAGACGGCCAGCAGCGCCTGAGCCTCGATCGGGTCTCCCAGACGGGTGCCGGTGCCGTGCGCCTCCACAGCGTCCACGTCGTCGGCGGTGAGTCCGGCGGCGCCCAGCGCATCGCGGATCACCCGTTGCTGTGCGGGCCCGCTGGGTGCGGTCAGGCCGCTGCTCGCGCCGTCCGAGTTGACCGCCGTGCCCCGGACGAGGGCCAGCACCCGGTGGCCGTTGCGTTGCGCGTCGGAGAGCCGCTCCAGGACCAGGACCCCGACGCCCTCGCCCCAGCCGGTGCCGTCCGCGTCGTCGGAGAACGCCTTGCACCGCCCGTCGCGCGAGAGCCCCTGGTGCCGGCTGAACTCGACGAAGATCTGCGGGGTGGACATGACGGTCACGCCGCCGGCCAGCGCCAGCGAGCACTCGCCGCCGCGCAGCGAACGTACCGCCAGATGCAGTGCCACCAGTGAGGAGGAGCACGCGGTGTCGACGCTGATCGCCGGGCCCTGCAAGCCGAGCGCGTAGGCCACCCGCCCGCTCAGGATGTTGGGGGAGCTGCCGTTGATCAGGTAGCCCTCGAGCTCGCCCGGATCCTCGGGGGCGGTCAGCTCGTAGTCGTTGTAGACCACGCCCGCGAACACGCCCGTGCGGCTGCCGCGCAGCGAGCCCGGATCGATGCCGGCCGTCTCCACGGCCTCCCAGCAGGTCTCCAGCATCAGACGCTGCTGGGAGTCCGTGGCCATCGCCTCGTTGGGGCTGATCCCGAAGAAGGCCGCGTCGAAGTCGGCGGCGTTCAGCAGGAACCCGCCGCGGCGGGTGTAGCTCGTCCCCCTGCGGCTCGGATCGGGGTGATAGAGCGCGTCCAGGTCCCAGCCCCGGTCCGCGGGGAACTCGGAGGTGGCATCGCGGCCCTCGGCCACCAGCTGCCACAACGCCTCCGGGCTGTCGACCCCGCCGGGGTAACGGCAGCCCATGCCGACGATGGCGATCGGCTCCCGATCCCGCTCCTCGGCCTCGCGCAGCCGCTGCCGCGTCTCGCGCAGATCGGTCGTCGCGCGACGGAGGTAGGTCAGAAGCTTCACTTCATCGTTCGATACAGCGTCGTTCGATACAGCGATGTCCGACACAGCGTCGTTCGCCACAGCCACCTCGATCGAATGCCAGGCACCATCTGCCGGGCGGCCTTCGCCGAACCCATAGATCAGTTTCGAACTCTAGGCATGCCCGGTACCGCCCCCAACCCCTATCCGCACTCCAGAGCCCCTATCGCGCCTCGACCCGTCAGCCGCGATAGGGGTTGTCCCGGCGTCCGCCCTCGGCCGACGATCAGATGTGCCCTCCGAAACAGGTCAGCATGAGTGAGACCCCTGCCGCGGACAAGGTCGTCGAGGCTCTTCGCCGGAGCCTGCTGGAGAACGAACGGCTGCGCGGGGAGAACGATCGGTTCACCGAGCCCATCGCGATCGTGGCGATGGCGTGCCGCTATCCGGGCGGCGTGGCGTCGCCGGAGGACCTGTGGCGACTGGTCTGCGCCGGCGGGGACGCCATCTCGCTGTTCCCGGACGACCGAGGCTGGGATCTCGCCTCGCTGTACGAGCCGAAGGCGGGTACACCAGGTACCAGCTACTCCCGGCACGGCGGATTCGTCGACGGGATGGCGGACTTCGACCCGGCGTTCTTCGGGATCTCGCCGCGAGAGGCCCTTGCCATGGATCCCCAACAACGGCTGCTGTTGGAGACCTCCTGGGAGGCGGTGGAGCGGGCCGGAATCGTTCCCGCTTCACTGCGGGGCAGTCGCACCGGGGTGTTCGCGGGCGTCATGTACCACGACTACGGCGCCGGGACCAGCGACGGCAGCCTGGTGTCCGGACGGATCGCCTACACCCTGGGGCTGGAGGGCCCCGCGGTGAGCGTGGACACTGCGTGCTCGTCGTCCCTGGTAGCGCTCCATCTGGCGATGCAGGCGCTGCGCCGGGACGAGTGCTCTCTGGCGTTGGCAGGCGGCGTGACGGTGATGGCCGCACCTGACATGTTCGTGTACTTCAGCGAGCAGCGTGGTCTGGCCCCGGACGGCCGGTGCAAGGCGTTCGCGGCGGCGGCCGACGGTGTCGGCTGTTCCGAAGGCGCCGGTGTCCTGCTGCTGGAGCGGCTCTCCGACGCGCGCCGCAACGGCCACGAGGTGCTGGCCGTGGTGCGGGGCTCGGCGGTCAACTCCGACGGCGCCAGCAGCGGCCTGACCGTGCCGAACGGTCCGTCGCAGCAGCGGGTGATCGAGCAGGCTCTGCGGAGCGCGGGGTTGCGGCCGGCGGACGTGGATGCGGTGGAAGGGCACGGCACCGGCACCCGGCTCGGCGACCCGATCGAGGCCCAGGCGCTGCTCGCCGCCTACGGCCGGGAGCGCGAACGTCCGCTCTGGCTGGGGTCGGTCAAGTCGAACATCGGGCACGCACAGGCCGCGGCCGGTGTCGGTGGGGTGATCAAGACAGTCCTCGCGATGCGGCACGGTGTGCTGCCCAGGACGTTGCACGTGGACGAGCCCTCGCCCGAAGTGGACTGGTCGGCCGGGGCGGTCCGACTGCTCACCGAACCGGTCGCGTGGCCGGAGACCGGGCAGCCGCGCCGCGCTGGAGTGTCGTCGTTCGGGATCAGCGGCACCAACGCCCACGTGATCCTCGAACACACACCGGCTGCCGTGGCTACGCCGGCTTCCGAAGCGATGGTGGCGGAGCGCGCGGGGCTGCCCGGCGGAACCGTGCCGTGGCTGTTGTCCGGGCACAGCCCTGAAGCGCTCCGGGCACAGGCGGCGCGGCTTGCGTCGTTCCTGGACGACGAGCAGGAGTCGTCGCCGATGGACGTCGGCGTCTCCCTGACGACCACGCGGTCCGCCTTTCCACACCGTGCCGTGATCCTCGGAGCGGATGGGAACGAACTGCGTGTCGGGCTCCGCACGCTCGCGGAGAACGGGGACTCCCCGGCCGTGGTTCGGGGCGTTGCCCGCCCGGCCGGGCTGACCGCGTACCTGTTCTCCGGCCAGGGATCGCAGCACCCGCGTATGGGTGCCGAACTGGCCGGGACGTATCCCGTGTTCGCGCGGGCATACGCCGAGGTGTGCGCCGAGTTGGACCGGCATCTGGACCGCCCGCTCCGGGAAGTGATCGACACCGATGCGGACGCGCTCGATGCGACGGGCTTCACGCAGCCGGCGTTGTTCGCCATCCAGGTGGCTTTGTTCCGGCTGCTGGAATCGTGGGGGATGAGGCCGGACTTCCTCGCGGGGCACTCGATCGGCGAACTCGCCGCCGCGCACCTCGCGGGCATCTGGTCGCTTGCCGACGCCTGCACGCTCGTCGCGGCCCGGGGCCGGCTGATGCAGGCGCTGCCGGCCGGCGGGGTGATGTGCGCGGTCGCCGCCGCCGAGGACGAGGTCCGGGCCGTGCTGCCGCCGGATGTGGCCGTGGCGGCGGTGAACGGCCCGCGGTCGGTGGTCGTCTCGGGCGAACGGGACGCGGTCGAGGTCGTCACGGCCCGACTCGTGCGGCAGGGGCACCGGGTCAGGCCACTGCGGGTCTCCCACGCCTTTCACTCACCTTCGATGGACCCGATGCTCGCCGCCTTCCGCGCCGTGGCCGAGAAGCTGACCTACTCGGCGCCGGACACCCCCGTCGTGTCGAATGTGACGGGGAGGCTGGCCGGAGCCGACGAGCTGTGCACTCCCGACTACTGGGTCCGGCACGTGCGCGAGACCGTCCGGTTCAGCGAGGGCATCCGGAGCCTGGAAGCCGAGGGCGTCGCTCGATTCGTCGAGCTCGGTCCGGACGGGTCGCTCTCCGCGTTGGCGCGGGACTGCCTGGCCGACGCGGCCGATACCCATGGCGCCGCCTTCGTTCCGGTGCTGCGCCGGGATCGTGCGGATGCCGGGCAGGTGACCACTGCCGTCGCGCTCGCGTACGCCCATGGAGCCGAGGTGCGGTGGTCGGAGTTCTACGCGGGCAGCGGTGCGCGTCGAGTCGGACTGCCCACGTATGCGTTCCAGCGGCAGCGGTACTGGACCGATGTCGGGATGTCCGTCGGCCCGCAGAGCCTGGAGCCCACCTCGAACCAGGACCACCTGTTTCACGTCGACTGGAGTCCGTGGACCGGGAGCGACCCGCTTCCGGTGGTACCGGGATGCGCGGTCCTGGGTACGGACGGCCTCGGGCTGGCCGCGGCGATCGAGTCGGTCAACGGTGTCGTGCGGCGGCATGCGGACTGGCCGTCGCTGACCGCGGCCGCCGAAGCCGGACCGGCGCCGGAGTTCGTTTTCGTCCCCTGCGTCACTTCACCGGCACAGCCTCCTGACGTCGCCTCGACCGCCCGCGCCGCAGCGAATCGGGCACTGGCACTGGCACAGTCCTGGGTGACCGCCGAGCGCTTCGCCTCCTCGCGGCTCGTGTTCGTCACTAAGGGAGCTATCGCGACAGTCCCGGGGGAGGGGATCGCCGACCTCGTCCAGTCCCCGGTCTGGGGCGTCATCCGTACGGCAGAGCTCGAATATCCCGGGCGGCTGGCCCTGCTCGACATCGACGGTGCGAACGTCCCCGTGGCCGCGGTGCTCGCCGCCGTGCACGCCGGGGAGCCGGGCCTGGCAGTGCGCGAGGGCGGGATCCTTGTTCCCCGGTTGGCGCGGGGCGAGGCCTCGGAAGCCGAAGCGGTGCTGCCGGTCCGGTTCGACGACGCCGGCACGGTCCTGGTCACCGGCGGCACCGGCGTACTCGGCGGGCACATCGCCCGGCACTTGGTGACCGAGCACGGCGTGCGGCACCTGCTGCTGGCTGGACGCCGGGGGATCGCAGCCCCCGGCGCGGCCGCCCTGCACGCGGAACTGACCGAACTCGGCGCGCACGTCACCGTGGCCGCCTGCGACATGACCGATCGTGAGTCGCTGAAGCGGTTGCTGGCCTCGGTGCCGGCGGCCGCGCCACTGCGCGGCGTCGTGCACACCGCGGGCGTGGTGGACGACGGCGTCCTGACGGCCCTGACTCCGCAGCGCATGGACGACGTGCTGCGGCCCAAGGCCGATGTGGCGTGGGACCTGCACGAGCTCACTGTCGACTACGACCTCACGGCGTTCGTGCTTTTCGGCTCCGGCGGCGGCACGCTCGGCGCTCCGGGCCAGGCCAACTGGGCGGCGGCGAGCGTGTTCGTGGACGCCCTCGCGCACTATCGCAGCGCCCGGGATCTTCCAGCCCTGTCCTTGGCGTGGGGCATGTGGTCGTCCGGCGGGATGGCGGCCCTGCTGTCGAAGACCGACGTCATCCGGATGGCGCGTTCCGGCGTGCTCGGCTTGTCCGTCGAGGAGGGGCTGGCACTGTTCGACCGCGCTCTCCTGAGCGGCCGGCCGATGACGGTGCCGATGCACCTGGATACCTCAGCCGTGCGACCCGGTCCGGAAGGGATCCCGGCGATGCTGCGCGGGCTCGTCCGGGCCCCGGGGCGGCGTGCCGAGGCTGACGACGGCACTGTCGGCAGCGGCGGAGGCGGTCCGGATACGGCGTGGTCCCGTCTGACCCGGCTGTCCGGAAAGGAACTGGACGGAGCCATCCTGGAACTGGTCCGCAGCACCGCGGCGTTCGTGCTCGGCCACGAGCGGGCCGAGGCGATCGACCCCGACCAGGGCTTCCTGGACCTCGGATTCGACTCGCTGACCGCGATCGAGCTCCGCAACCGGCTCAGCGCCACGACCGGCCACCCCCTGCCCGCGACGCTGATCTTCGACCACCCCTCGGCCAGAGCCCTGACCGACCACCTGCGAGCCGAGCTCCTGGCGCAGGCGGCACCGAGGTCCGTGGACGAACACCTCGCCGCGCTGGAGTCCGCCCTGGCCTCGGCACGACCGGACGAGGCCGAACGTACCCGGATCGCGGCGCGCCTGCGCTCGCTGGCCGCGGTCTGGGCGGCGGCGGACCGGCCGGCCGGGACCGGCGACCTCCACCAGGCCACCGCGAAGGAACTGTTCGACATCCTCGACGACGAACTCGAGGCACGGTGAGCCACGTTCGCCGGGCCTGGATCAACGAATTCAGGGGAGCGAAGACGATCTGCCGCGCGTTGCGATCGGGCTGGGCGTGTGGGACACGGCATGGCTTCCCGGCGCATATCGTTCCGTACAGGGCTGGGCCGCCATGACTGCTGCGCTACCCGAGAGAACCTCCGAGGTGGGTCGAGCCGTGGTCGCGTGCGTGAGCTGGGAAGCGCGGCGTTGCGCGGTGATGGTGTGCTCAGCGCTGCGGGGGCCGCATTGGCGCTCGTCGCGCTGGCTGGCGCCGGGGCCCAATCCTGGTGGGGGTGGTGGTGGAGCAACCCGGTCGCGGCACTCGTGATCGCGTGCTTTCTTGTTCGCGAGGGTGTTAAGACGATGCGTGGATAAGGCTTACTCACATGAACGTTCCTGCACGCGGTGCCTGGACGCGGCTCGGGATAGGCCGCAATGGCGGTCCGTTGCGTGACGAGGGGCCGGCGGTCTGGCTTCAGATCGGCGAGTTCTACGCGGACAGCCGCGGCTTCGCCGGGACCACCGCCTTCGACGGCGAGGCCGTGAGCTTCCGCCACGAGGTCGGCGCGCCGGGGGAGGACGTGGGGCGATTGGCTGTGGCCGGAGACCACCTCATCGAGACCGGCACCAATCCTGACGGCAGTACGTTCTTCGAGGTCTGGCGGCCGTTGCCGGATGACGGCTGCGCCGGCGGCGCGTGGCTCAGCGCGAGCGCGCAGATCGTCCGCGTCGGTCGGCACGTGGTCCACGTCGACGGAACGGGCGGCACGTACTGGTCCCTGCCGTGAGATGACCTCACTATCACTCCCGCAGGGTTTTGATTGTCATATGCGACCTATGCGATCGCTATGAGCGATCTTCCGCGAGGCCGGAACTCCTTGTAACTTCCGGGTTACCGAATGCTCTCGCTGTAAGAAGGCAAGGTTGACGTGAGTGCTGACAACGTTCTTTCGCCGTCCTGCCCCGCCGCGGGCCACAAGCCCCAGCGCGGTTCCATGCCCGACATCACCACGGAGGCTGAGAACTTCCTGCTGCAACTGCGCTCCGAGGGAATCAGCCTTGCCCCGGACCGCATCGACCAGGTCCGGTCCGAGATCCAGGCCACCGGCAGCTACCGGCACACGGTCGAGGAACTGCGCTGGGGAGCCCGCATCGCCTGGCGCAACACCCCGCGCTGTATCGGCAAGTTCTACTGGAAGGCGCTGGCGATCTGCGACATGCGTCATCTGACCACCGCCGAGGAGGTCTTCGCCGCGCTGGTCCAGCAGCTGCGCGAAGCCTTCGACGGCGGCCGGGTGCGCCTGCTGATGACCGTCTTCGCGCCTCGCGAGCCCGGTCGCGAGGGCATCCGGATCTGGAACTCGCAGCTGGTCCGGTACGCCGGGTACCGCCAGGCCGACGGCTCGGTGCTCGGCGACCCGGAGACCGCCGACCTCACCGAGCGGTTCACGGCGATGGGCTGGGACCGCGGCAAGCCCGGACGCTTCGACGTCCTGCCGATCGTCATCCAGATGCCCGGCGAACCCCCGAGGCTGTTCGACCTGCCGGCCGACGTCGTCCACGAGATACCGCTGACCCACCCGACCCTCGACTGGTTCGCCGACCTGGGCCTGAAGTGGCACGCCTTCCCCAGCATCAGCGACCAGTGCCTGCGCATCGGCGGTGTCGACTACACCGCGGCGCCGTTCAGCGCCTGGTACACCGCCGCCGAGATCGGCGCCCGCAACCTGTCCGACACCGGCCGCTACGACATGCTCCCGGAAGTGGCCCGGGGGATGGGCCTGGACACCAGGACAGATCGCACGCTGTGGAAGGACCGCGCCCTGGTCGAGCTGACCGCGGCCGTCATCCACTCCTTCGAGCAGGCCGGTGTGTCAGTCATCGACCACCACTTCGCGACCCGGCAGTTCGTCCGGCACGAACAGCGCGAGCAGGCTGCCGGCCGGGACACCGCGGCGCACTGGGAGCTCATCGTCCCACCGATCGGCGGATCGGCCACTCCGGTCTGGGACCGCCGCTACGAGCCGACGCTGGTGTGCCCGAACTTCTTTCCGCAGGCAGCCCCCTCGGTGGGAGAAGCCTCGTGGGAGAGCTGATACAGATCGGCGCGGCGCTGTGCATCCTCGCGGCGTTCACCTTGAACCAGCTCGGGAAGGCAGGCCAGAAGTCCCTCGGCTACCTGGTGCTCAACGCCGCCGGGTCGGGGGTGCTGTGCGAGATCGCGGTCGCGCAGCACCAGTGGGGGTTCACGATGCTCGAAGGCGTCTGGTGCGCCGTCTCCCTGGTCAGCCTGCTGTACGGCCGGGTCGGGCGCTCAAGGGCGCCGGATCGAGATCGGCCCGGGTCTATTTCGCGAAATTCCACGTAATCTCGTCGAGTATTCGAGCGCCGCGCGAACCCGTTGATTCCGGACATACCGCGTACTATTGCAGGAGAGATCCTCCCAGGAGGAGACATGAGATACGCCCTCCCGATCATCCTGTTCCTCGCTCTGGCGACCCTCATCGTCACGGCCCCGCGCATCGGCCCTTGGCGGGCCCGCCGTCAGGCGCACGCGCTGGCCCGCGATCTGGTCCAGACCGAGGGGTTCACCGCCTCGCCCGACATCGAGCACGAGATCGCCGCCGAACACGCTCCCCCCTTCCACTACGGGACCGCGCACAACTTCGAGGACGACCTCATCGGCACAGTGCACGACATGCCGGTGTCCACGGGCTCGTACACCTGCCACTACAACGGCGAGACCCACCGCTACGGCGTGGCGCTCGTGAGCCTGGACCACGACGTCGAGCGCGTCGAGGTCCGCGACGGGCCCGCGTTCGCCACGGCCTGGGTCATCGACGCACCGCCGCAGCACCGGATCCGCACCGGCACCCCGGCGTTCGACGAGCGCTTCGAGACCTACACGCCGGACCGCACCGACGACCGCATGGTCCTCGCCCCGGACGCGCCGGCGTTGCTCACCGGGGTCGCCGAACCGTTCAGCATGCGGGCCGAAGGCCGACGCCTGCTGCTGTGGCGCTCACCCGGCTGGTCGTCACCCGAGGCGCTCGAGGAGGACGTCACCACGGCGGTGGCCGTACTCGCCTGACGCCGGGACGCGGGACACCGGGACCGGGCCGCGCCTCAGATCCAGTCCTTGCGGCGGAACACGGTGAACAGGATCACGGACAGTCCGATGGTGACACCGGTGGAGGTCCAGAACCCGGTGTGCGTGCCGAAGCCGGGGTAGGGGACGTTCTGGCCGTAGAAGCCGGTGACGGCGGTCGGCACCGCGATGATTGCGGCCCAGCTGGTGACCTGTTTCATGATGACGTTCAGCCGGTTGGAGCGGATCGTCAGGTGCGTTTCGAAGATCGCGGTGATCAGGTCCCGCAGCGACTCGGTCCACTCGGTGGCGCGCAGGACGTGGTCGTAGACGTCCTGGAAGTACGGCACTATCTCGGGGTCGACGATGTGCAGGTCGCGGCGCAGGACGGCGTTGACGACCTCGCGCATCGGCATGACGACCCGGCGCAGGGTGACCAGCGACTTGCGCAGCTCGAAGGTGCGCCGCTGCATCTCGCTGTCCTTCGGCTCGCCGTCGAACAGCTGCTCCTCCAGCGCCTCGATCTGAGTGTCGAGGGTCTGCACGGCGTCGAAGTGCGTGTCGACGACGAAGTCCAGCAGCCCGTACAGCAGGAATCCGACGCCGTACTTGACCAGGTCCGGGGAGGAATCCCAGCGCTCGACGACCTTGTCGATCCGGAAGCCCTCGGTCTTGCGGACGGTGACCAGGGCACCGGTGGTGATGAACGCGGCGACCTCGTGCTTGACCAGCTGCCCGGACACCTCGTCCAGGTCGACGGCGTACGCGGTCAGGAACAGGTGGCTGGCGTAGCGGTCGAGTTTGGGCCGCTGGTGCTCGTGGACGGCGTCCTCCACCGCCAGCGGGTGCAGGCCGAGTTCCTCGCTGACCGCGGCCAGGTCTTCTTCAGTGGGCTCGCACAAGTCGAACCACACCACGGAGGATGGATCGGCCAGGTGCTCGGAGATCTGCGCGGGGTCGAAGTTCTCGGCTTCCAGCACGCCATTGCGGTACAGACGGGTGCGCGACATGGGCGTCAGCCTAACCCGGCGCCGGGGCGGGGCCGGCGAGCAGCTCAGCGTGCGGCCGGGATGACGACGTCCCAGCGGCGGCCCGCGGTCGGCCAAGGCATCGCAAACCCACCGCTCACGAGTCGCCGCTTTCCCCCGTGGAGCCGCTTCGCCAAGATCGATCCATGCCGGATTCGCAGATCCTCCCGAGCGTACGGGAAATGTGGGCCCAGATCGCCGCATCCCCTGTCGTCTTCCCGGACAACGGAATCAGCATCGTGACCTCCCCTCGGTCGCGGATGTGCCCGCCGGGATGGGTCGGCCTCGTGCTGCTGGCCGGCGCCGGAATCGGAACGGCCCCGGATGACGCGACCGCCGACGCAGTCCGCACGGCACTCGCCGACTGCCCGCCGGAGCGGCTCCGTGATCCGTCGGAGGCCGCCAAGGTGCTTCCTGCGGGCGAGATGCTTGGGCCCGTGACCCTGGCTTATCTCGCATCGGACTCGTTCCGCCCCTCATCCGGTCCTGCTGTCGAACAGCTTCCCGCCGACCACCCCGACCTCAAGGCTCTGGAAAACCAGTGCGGCCCCGAGGAACGCCACGAGGCGAGCATCGGCGAACTCACCTCGCCGGTGTTCGCCATCCGCGAGGGCCGCGACATCATCGCCGCCGCAGGCTACGTGGCCTGGCCGCGCGCCACCGCCCACATGGCCATCCTCACCGCGCCCAGGGCCCGAGGACGAGGCCTGGCCAAAGTGACCGCCTCCAGCGCCGTCGCGCATGCCGTCGCAGCCCGGATGCTGCCGCAGTGGCGCGCGCGTGCCGGCGTCGCAGCAGGTGGCTCGCGCCTTGGGGTTCGCCGAACTCGGAGTGCAGATCCGTCTGAAGATTGCTTGACGTCCAGCTGCACACCGACGCCCGGGAGCCGGTGACGGCCGACCGGGGAACACCATCGGCGCTGTGCGGACGACCCGCGAGGCGAGCATCGGCGCCCGAATCCGCACGGCTCGCAAGCGTTGCTTGTGAACGCTGTCACGACGCAGGTCACGGGGTCGTCGATATGCGTTTGTGACCTGTTGGCGATTGCCCGGGTCACGCTTGGATCGCGTTGGGGACGGGTCCGGAACCGTCGCGCGGTGCTGTGCTGAGCACATGAGCGGACACATGTTCCGGCGGGCTGCGCGGTGAGCGCCGGCACCGTCGTGGGGCTGATCGTCGGGGTCGGCCTGCTCGTCTATCTCGTCTTGGCCGTCCGATATCCGGAGAAGTTCTGATGACCCTCCAGACCACTGACAGACCCGGGGCTGCGGCTCTCGGCGCACCGCCTGATACCGGGCGGTCTCATCGGGTCGGGGCTGGGGCTCTGCGCCCCGAACAGCTTGTCACCGCGCTGCCGGAGGCGCTGCGCAAACTGGATCCGAGGGTCCAGGTCCGAAACCCCGTCATGTTCGTCACCGAGGTCGGCGCGGCGCTGACCACGGGCCTGGCGATCTGGCACCCGTCGTGGTTCGCGGCCCTGATCACCGCGTGGCTGTGGCTGACCGTGGTGTTCGCCAACCTGGCCGAGGCGGTGGCCGAGAGCCGGGGCCGGGCCCAGGCCGACAGCCTGCGCCGGACCCGCACGCAGACCACGGCGCGGCGGCTGGTCGACTGGCGGCCCGGTACTGACCCGGTCACCGAGGAGGTGTTCGCTGAGCACCTGCGCCGCGGCGACCACGTGGTCTGCGACGTCGGCGAGCTGATCCCGGGCGACGGCGACGTGGTTGAGGGCGTGGCCAGCGTGGACGAGTCGGCGATCACCGGCGAGTCGGCCCCGGTGATCCGGGAGTCCGGCGGGGACCGGTCGGCGGTCACCGGCGGTACCAGGGTCCTGTCCGACCGGATCGTCGTGCGCGTCACCTCCGATCCCGGCCAGAGCTTTCTGGATCGGATGATCGCCCTGGTCGAGGGCGCCAAGCGGCAGAAGACCCCGAACGAGCTGGCGCTGAACCTGCTGCTGGTCGCGCTGACCTTCGTCTTCCTGGTCGCCGTGATCACCTTGCAGCCATTGGCGATCTTCTCCAAGCAGGCCGTCGGCTCCACCCCGGACTCCGCGGCGCTGAGCGCGAACGGCGTCACCGGCGTCGTCCTGGTGGGCCTGCTGGTCTGCCTGATCCCGACGACCATCGGCGCGCTGCTGTCCGCGATCGGCATCGCCGGCATGGACCGTATGGTGCAGCGCAATGTGCTGGCGATGTCCGGACGGGCTGTCGAAGCGGCCGGTGACGTGCACACCCTGCTGTTGGACAAGACCGGCACCATCACCTTCGGCAATCGCCGTGCCTCGGCCTTCCACCTGCTGGGCGGTACCAGCGAGCGTGACCTGGCCGAAGCCTCGTTGCTGGCCTCGCTCGCCGACGAGACGCCCGAGGGCCGGTCCATCGTCGAATACGCCCGCGAGGGACACGACTTCGCCGGGACCACCTCGGATCGCAGCGGCGGAATCCTGGTCCCGTTCTCGGCGACCACGCGGATGTCAGGGGTCGATCTGGAACACCCGCAGGAGCGCAAGCTGCGCAAAGGCGCGGCCCGTTCGATCGCGGCATGGGTACGCCAGAACGGAGGGGAGATCCCCCGCGATCTGGAGACGGTGGTCGACGCCGTCTCCGCCAACGGATCCACCCCGCTGGCCGTGGCCGAGGCGGTGGACGGCACGGCTCGCGTCCTCGGCGTCATCGAGCTCAAGGACGTGGTGAAGCCGGGCCTGGCCGCCCGGTTCGCCGAGCTGCGCACGATGGGCATCAAGACCGTCATGATCACCGGCGACAACCCGGTGACGGCCCGGGCCATCGCCGCCGAGGCCGGGGTCGACGACTTCCTGGCCGAGGCCACCCCCGAGGACAAGCTCGCGCTGATCAGGGCTGAGCAGGCCGGTGGCAAGCTGGTCGCGATGACCGGCGACGGGACCAACGACGCCCCGGCGCTGGCGCAGGCCGATGTCGGCGTGGCCATGAACACCGGCACCTCGGCCGCCAAGGAGGCCGGGAACATGGTGGACCTGGACTCCGACCCCACGAAGATCATCGAGATCGTGGAGATCGGCAAGCAGCTGCTCATCACCCGGGGCGCATTGACCGCCTTCTCCATCGCCAACGACGTCGCCAAGTACTTCGCGATCCTGCCAGCCATGTTCGGCGGCGTGTATCCGGGCCTGAAAGCCCTGAACATCATGGGGCTGCACTCGCCGCTGTCGGCGATCATGTCGGCGGTGGTGTTCAACGCCCTGATCATCGTGGCCCTGATCCCGCTCGCCCTGCGCGGAGTGCGCTACCGGCCATCGTCCCCGTCGGCCCTGCTGTCGCGGAACCTGTGGGTCTACGGGCTCGGCGGCCTGGTGGCTCCGTTCCTGGCGATCAAACTGATCGATCTCGGCCTCGTCCAGTTCCTCCCCGGGATGTGAGAACGGTGCGTACATACTTTGCGGCACTGCGCGTGGTCGCAGTACTCACTTTGGTGGTCGGGCTGCTCTACCCGCTGGGCATGACGGCGTTCGCGCACGCGCCGGGGCTGCACCATCCGGCCGAGGGATCGCGGATCGCCGATTCCAAGGGCAACGAGGTCGGGAGCTCGCTGATCGGCCAGAGCTTCACCGACGCTCAGGGCAACGCCCTGAAGCAGTACTTCCAAACCCGCCCCGACGGTGAGGACCCGACCGCCTCCGGCGCGAGCAATCAGGGCCCTGGGAGCATCGTCGACACCCCGCCGACGCCCGGACAGCCGGACACCGGCAAGCCGAGCCTGTTGACGACGGTGTGCACCCGCAGCCTCAAGGTCGGAGCGCTGGAGGGAGTGTCCGGGGCACGGCCGTATTGCACGCCCGACGGCGTCGGCGCCGTTCTCGGGGTCTACTACACCGGCGGCGACACCGGCACGGTGACCAGGGTCGTCAGCCTGAATCAGGCGTGCCCGGCCACCCCGTTCCTGGCGGCGTACCAAGGCGTCAAGGTCGAGTGCGCCAAGCCCGGCGAGGACTACAGCGCGGCAGTGGTGACGCCGATCCGCGGCGGCGCCCCGGCCGATCCCGCCGTCCCCGCCGACGCCGTGACGGCCAGCGGCAGCGGCCTGGACCCGGACATCAGCCCCGCCTACGCACGGCTGCAGGCGCCTCGGGTCGCGAACGCGCGGCACCTCCCGCTGGCCACGGTTCTGGACCTGGTCAAGACCCATACGACAGGCAGGGACTTGGGCTTCCTGGGCAACCCGGCGGTCAACGTTCTGGAGCTCAACGTCGACCTGGACCGTCACTACCCGGTGAAGGCGAGCTGACATGACCGTCTACGGCTGGCTCCAAATCGTCTTCCTGATCACGGTGCTGGTGGCGGTCCACGTGCCGCTCGGCGACTACATGGCCCGCGCCTACACCGGCACGAAGCACTGGCGCGTGGAGAAGGCGATCTACCGGATCTGCGGCGTCAACCCGGACGGTGAGCAGGACGGGCGCAGGTACTTCGGCGCCCTGATGGCGTTCACCCTCATCGGGATCGCAGCGCTGTTCACTCTGTTCATGCTGCAGAACCGGCTGCCGTGGGACCACGGCCACCCCGGACTGCCCTGGCAGCTGGCGCTGAACACCGCGGTCAGCTTCACCACCAACACCAGCTGGCAGAACTACGCCGGCGAGTCCACGATGGGCCACCTGTCGGTGATGGCCGGCCTGGGCGTGCAGGCCTTCGCCTCGGCGGCGGTCGGTCTGTGCGTCGGGCTGGCGCTGATCCGCGGTCTGACCCGGCACGGCACCCGCGACCTCGGCAACTTCTGGGTGGACCTGATCCGCTCGATCGTCCGGATCCTGCTCCCGCTGTCGATCGTCGCGGGCCTGGTCCTGATCGGGCTCGGCGTCGAGCAGAACCTCAACGGGACGCAGCTGTCGAACACCCTCACCGGCGGCGCGGGCTCGCAGAAGATCATCGGTGGCCCGATCGGCTCGTGGGAGCCGATCAAGCTGATGTCCGGCGACGGCGGCGGGTTCTTCAACGCCAACTCCGCGCACCCGTTCGAGAACCCGAGCGCCTGGAGCAACACGATCGAGATCCTGCTGATGCTGCTGATCCCGACAGCTTTCATCCGCACCTTCGGTCGCATGATCGGCTCGCTGAAGCACAGCTGGACGCTGCTGACCGTGGTCGGGATCCTGTTCGGCCTGCTGGTGCTCGGCGCGAACCTGGCGCAGAGCGTGCACACCGGCACCGTGGCGCAGGCAGTCGGTGGCAACGTCGAGGGCACCGAGGTCCGCTTCGGCACCCCGGGCTCGACGCTGTTCGGGGTGGCGGCCACCGGATCGGCCGACGGCGCGGCGAACGCCTCGTACGACAGCTTCTCCTCGATCGGCGGCGGGGCGCTGATGGCCGCGATGATGCTCGGCGAGATCGCGCCCGGCGGCACCGGCTCGGGGCTGTACGGCCTGATCATGATCGTGCTGATCGCGGTGTTCATCGGCGGCCTGATGATCGGCCGCACGCCGGAGTACCTCAGCAAGCGGATCGGCGTCGGCGAGATGCGGTACGTCGTGTGCTACGCGCTGGTCGCCCCCACTCTGATCCTCGCGGCCTCGGCCGTGGCGATCGCACTGCCGGCCGGCCGGGCCGCTATGGGCAACTCTGGAGCGCACGGCCTGTCGGAGATCGTGTACGCCGCCACCAGCACCACGCAGAGCAACGGCAGCGCGTTCGGCGGCTTGTCCGGCAACACGCCGTTCTACAACCTGGGGATGTGCGTGACCATGTTCGTCGGCCGCTATCTGCCGATGGTGTTCGTCCTGGCGCTGGCCGGCCGGCTGGCCGAGCAGAAGCCGGTCGCCGTCACCACCGGGACGCTGCGCGCCTCCGGGCTCAACTTCGTCGCGCTCGCCACAGGCGCGGCGATGCTGCTGGCGCTGCTCAACTTCCTGCCGGCGCTCTCCCTGGGGCCGCTCGCCGACGGAATGCACTAACGCAAGGGCGGCCGTGTGGCGAGAGTTCATCGCCTTTCGCCACACGGCGGCTTGCATGTCCATTTCAGGCGCGATTTCGCCTGGCTGTGTCTGGCCACGCTGATCGTGGTGAGCCGTTGTACCAGCCGGACCGGGGCGGGAAGACCGACGGCGTGTTCAGCGTGGACGGCGTCAGTGCGCTGCTGCGCCTCCTGGAGCATCTGAGCCTGCGTGTGGAGGATCGCCTGCTGCTGGTGTGGCACCGCGACGGCTGGTCTTCGCCGGACGCCCTCGTCCAGGCGGTGACCGCCGCGACCGGGCTGGCCGACCGGATGCGCCTGGTGAGCTGACGGCTTGGACCGCGTCCCCACGCCGCGCTGATCTGATCGCTCGGATCGCGCGGCGCGGGTCGATCCGGCCGGCGGCTACGTCGCGCCCGGTGCGCTTGGTGCGCTGTCGGTCCATCTCGGCAGCGTGGTCACCATGGTCAGTCCGCGACCGGGCGTCTCCTCCGGGACGAGTGTCCCCGACATCGCCTCGACCAGCCCGCGGGACAGGGCCGGGCCGAGGCCGACCCCGGTGGTGTTGTCCCGGTCGCCGAGGCGCTGGAACGGGGGAAGATCCGTCCGAAGTCCTGGGGCGGGATGCCCGGCCCGCGGTCGATGACGCGCAGATCGACGGTGTCGCCGTGAGCGCTGGCGCACAGCATGGCGCCGGTCGTCGAGGTCGCCGCGACCAGGCGCCACGCGCCCGGGTCGGCGCACTCCAGCAGCGCCGCCGACTCCATCCCGAACGTCTCGCGGAACCGCCTCGACAGCGCACCGATCGCCTCGTCCCCGCGCGGGACCGCCACCGCGAACTCGGGAAAGGGCTCGGCCTCGGCGGAAGCCTAGGCGGCCCGGCGGGACTGCCTGGCCGCCAGATCCACGACCGAGGCGACGGTCAGACCCACCACGACGAGGACCACTAGGGCGATGAGGTTGTTGCCCGCGGCGATGGTGAGTCGGTAGAAGGGCGGGATGAAGTAGCAGTTGAGCAGCAGCGAGGCGGTGACCGAGGTGAACAGGCCGCCGATCCGCGCCACCAGCACCCCCCGGCGGCCATCCGCTCCCTCGAAACCGCGCCCCGTGGACAGTAGAGCCGTGCGGTGCATGCTCGGCGGACTCCTCTCGAACACCGGAAAGCGCTCATCACGCTGGCGTGCTGTTCGACGGCGGCCGGGGGCACAGCCTCTTCGACGCCGGCCTGCGCCACCCCTTGATCCCCCACCGTCCACACTGACCTCGTCGTGGCTGTGCGGGCACCGGCCAAGGGCGACAGGGCCACGAAGCCGTCGTAGTCGAGCACGTCGAAGACCGCCGCGCGAGAGTCGCAGCCGCTCGTTAAGCAGAATATTGATACGACGGATGCAGGTGACCGAGCTTGCTCGCGTCCGGCGCGGCGGCGGGCGTCCATCTCAGCAGGCAGCCGCCCTGTCCGTCGTTTTCCAGATCGAGGACGACGCGGTCCTCTGGCCGGTCGAGCTACAGCGACGCCCATATCACCTGGCTGAACGCGGTGGACTTGACGGCCTGCGGGGCGACCTCGTCGGCGAGCAATTCCAGTCACGGCTGAGCTCGGACATCGTGCGCATCGGTCCGACCGACCTTGGCGTTTTGCCAGGATTTCATGTGCACCGCGTGAGTTTCGGCTAGATCCGGCATCCGGTGTGATCGACTGTGATGCACCGGGTCAAGGGGAATTTGAGGAACAGAGGAGGCGGCTATGAGCGCGCGTGTCTTCGTCGGGGTTCACGGTTCGCTGGGCAGCTTGCAGGCATTGCGCCGCGCGGTGGCCGAAGCCCGGGAGCGGCGGGCGGTACTGGTGGCTGTGCTGGCCTGGACGCCGCCGGGTGGGGAGGCGGCGTACCGGCGCGCACCCTGCCCTCCGCTGCACAAGGTGCAGCGAGAGCTGGCCGAACAGCGGCTGACCGACGCCTTCGACGCGGCGCTGGGCGGGATCCCCACCGGCCTGCCCGTCGAAACACCGGTGGTGTGCGGACCGCCCGGTCCGGTCCTCGTCTCGCTGGCCGCCCGTCCCGACGACCTGCTCGTGGTCGGAAGCGGCCGGATAGGTGTGCTGCGCAGAGCATTCGGCCTGCAGCCACCGGTGGTTCGGCACTGCTCGATGCGGGCGGCGTGCCCGGTGCTGGTGGTACCTCCGTCCGCGATGGTACGAGACCTGCGGCGGCGCCCACTACAGCGTGGGAAGGCGTCGGTCTGACCGTCGGCGCCGGACGGCACGGACCAGAGTCACCTGGCCCGGGCCTTCGCCGCGCGGCCAGGGCGCGACCGGTGGGCGCCTCGCCGACCGAGGGCGCCGCGTCCTGGATCCGGACCGCCGGTCACATCCAGATTCCAGCGGTTGTGATTGGAAGCCGACGGCCACTGGGCGGCATTGTATGAGGACGTCGCAGAGGTGCTCGCGGATTGGAGCCGAAACGGAATGGGCGTCGAGCTGATTACCTGCTGGCTGTCCTGGCAGCGAAGTAGCAGCCTGCGACGCGCGCACCTGTACGAGGCCGACGACTGTCGACGGCCTCGTACACATCCGGCGCCTATTCGCCGCCGCCCTTGTCCCCGCTGTCTTCATGGCGAGCCTGCTTGACTTCGCGGGCCAGGGTCCATGGGGCCGCGGCCCCGCAGCCGCCACGGGCAGAGGATCGCCACGATGTCCTTCGGCGGGGCGGTTCTTCCTGACGGCTCGTCACCGGCTTCTACGGCCAGAACGTCCCCTACCTTGGCTTCGGCACCCACATCGGCTTTTGGACCTCTACAGGCGTCACCATCGGTCTGTCCATCATTTTTTTCTTCGTCTTCCGCCGCAAGGACTGGATTTAGCCGCGCGACGCGACTGAGGTAGCCGGGATCACCGAGCGCGCTTGCAGGTAGGCGATCCAGGCTGCCTGGGTCCGGTTCGCCCAGTGTTGCGCAGTGGAGATGTGCAGTCCCAGGAGATCGGCCGGCACCGGAGGCGGGAGCTCGGCGGCAAGGTTGATCGATGCTGCTGCACGGGCCTGGTCACGGTGCTGGATGCCGTGTGCTGGTTCCCTCTTGGGCGGTCGGCACGCTGCTGGGACATCGTCATCCCGGCCGCGCAGGGGCCAATCCGCACGCCGCGCAAATGCCGTGCCCGATCGCAGGACACTAAGATCGCATGCGTGTCGATATTGGTGTCCGCGGTGACAGGTTTCCTGTCGGGCGCTCTCGGTTCGATCTTGGTCTACCGCGTTCTGGTGCGGCCTCGCGGCCTCGCTCCAAGCGTGACCGGTGAGCTCGCCACCGCCGTCGCCGACTTCGAACGCCAGCTGGACGGTCTGGAGTTCAACCCGGAGGCCGAAGGCGTGACGGCCGACATGCGCGCGCAGTATGCCAGAGCCCGCGCAGCCTGCAGCGATGCCGTGAACGCGATGCCGAACCGCAAGTACGTGCTCCCGGCGCTGGGCCGGGGGCGGGACGCGTTCGTGCGCCTGGAAGCGATGCGCAACGGTCGTCCGGTACCGCTGGAGAATCTCTCCCGGGCCGAACTTGGAGGCTTCGGGAAGCAGACAGCTTTAGCGGCGACCGATGCGCGATTCACTTGGAAAGGCAAGAGCAGGCAGGCCGAGTTCGTTCTCGACCGTCCCGAGGCCGGGCGCCCAACCCTGGTGCGGCTCTCTGCCAGCGGGGCTGGCTACGTTTTCGCGACGGCCGCAGCGGTGGAGCGTACAGCTGAGCGTGTCAGGGACCACTCAATGTTCTATGCCGATGCCCATGGCCCTGCTTTCGCTGTGGTCCCCGTGGCCGTCACTCATCTGCGCGTCGAGCCGATGAACTCCACGACGTGGGTTGTCACTGCTCTCCCGCGTGATCTGCTGCCGACGACCGACAGCGTCATGCGTGGAAAGGGGGCCATGGCGTTTCATCACCGAGGGGACGCCGTTTCCGTCGTGCTCCAGGTGCGGGGCGGAGGCGGAAGGGTCGATTTCTACGCGGACTGCGATTGCCGGGGGGACATCTGTGAAGACGACTCGATGCATCGCGGTTTCGCCTCGGGCGGACGGTCTTTCTTCAGCACCGTTACCAAGGAGTATCGCGAAAACGGGTTTCTGCCCGACAAACCCGGTGTGATCGTCGTGGATATCGAGGGGGCATGGTCGCTGGACGTGGTGGACACCGAGCCCGGGTCGTAGCGCGCCGGGACCCGGACGGGATCTCGCATTCTTCGAGAGTGGCGGGGCGGCGGCGTGCCGGGTCCCGTGCCGAAGATCTTCGCACCCTGGTGTCAACGGTGTAGACATGGAGCCATTCCGCGTAACTCTGCATTACGTTGTGTGACGGGCGGGCAGGGGGCGGTCGTGTTCGAGGTGGAGCAGGACGAGGGCGGCCTTGGCGATCGCGCCGATCCGCCAGGGGCATACGCGGACTCGTCGCAGGGCTTTGAAGGTGGTCTTCAGTAGTGAGTTCGCGCGTTCGGCGACGCCGTGAACGCCTCGGACGATCAAGTTGTACTGTTTGTGCGCCTCGGACAGCTCGACGTCCTTGGTCTTCTTGACCGGCATCCGCAACGCGGGGCCGGCCAGGCCTTCGTAGCCGAGATCCGTCAGATGAGCATGTCCTCGGATGCGGCCTGCTCCAGCGCCGGCATCAGCCCGGCGGCGGCTTTCGCGCAGGTGGTGTCGTGTTCCCGTCCGGGTCGGACGCCGGACACCCAGATCGGCCACCCGGTCGGGTCCGACAGCACCTGGACGTTGCCGCCGTGGTGCTTGTGTTTCCCGGACCACCACAGATCGGCACCGTTGGGTCCGGGGTGCGAGCAGCGGTCGGTGAGTACGACGGTTCCGTCCAGGTTCAGGTGCCCGTGACCGGCGGCTTTGGCCGCAGCCATCGCCTCGGACAGGTCCGGGGCGCAGGCGGCCAGGGCAGCGATGCCCTCGTGCAGGTAGTCGTAGGCGGTGGACTTCCCGATCCTGTTGTCGACGGCGAGTTGCGCCACCCGGGTGCCGTCCAGGAACCACCGGATCACCAGCACGGCCTGGCGGTAGCAGCCCAGCGCCCGCCGGCCCTTCCGGGTGCCAAGTTCGATCCGGCGCAGCATCAGTAACCGGGCGAGGAAGAACACGGTGTCCTCCCTGACGTCGAGCACGGCGGTGTAGGTCACGACGGTGTCCATGCGAAGCCTCGCGGTAGGAGGGTTACCGACGAAAGGGCCCGGTTCGCAGTGACGTAAGTCGCGGAGGTCCGGGCCTGATCGCTTTTCATGGATGAGTTCGGCCCGCCGTTGAGGCTGTCGGAGGGCAGTAGCGCGCGTGCCCTCCGGCTGTGTTCGATGGCCGACGAGCCGTGATCCTTGTCCTGGTCAGAAACTCGGCTAACCGGCCTAACCTGGGGTGATCCCGTGGCATGATCGGGGTCTGTGGCCGTCGGTCTGCTCTACCGGATCTTGGTGAACCTGCTGTCCTGGCTGGCGTTGCTGGCCCGTTCGCAGGCGTCGAAGAATGCCGAGATACTGGTGTTGCGGCAGGAGGTAGCGGTGCTGCGCCGCACGAATCCGAAGCCGAGGATCTCCTGGACCGACCGGGCCGTGCTTGCTGCGCTGTCCAAGCTTCTGCCCAAGACACTGCGCGGCCACCGGATCGTCACCCCGGGCACGCTGTTGCGCTGGCACCGCCGCCTGGTCGCGAAGAAGTGGCGCCAGCCGAGGTCGCCGGGCCGGCCGCCGATCAGCGATGAACTCGTCCAGTTGATCGTCACCATGGCACGGGAGAACCGAACCTGGGGTGTGGTGCGGATCCAAGGCGAGCTGCGCCGCCTCGGACACCGCGTGGCCGCGGCCACGATCCGCAAGGTCCTACGCGCCCACCGGATCCCGCCGCCGAAACACCGCGACGACTCCTGGCGCATATTCCTGCGGGCCCAGGCCGATACCTTGTTGGCCACCGACTTCTTCCACTGAGGGGCTCTACGAATTTCGGACAGTCGATCCGCTGGTCGGAGCCTATGCTGCGGTCAGCTCGAGCCGTTCCCGGTATACCTCGATCGGTGGCCGGTATCCCAGCTTCGAGTGCAGCCTGCGTTGATTGTAGAAGAGTTCGATGTATCGGACAATGTCACGCTCCGCATGCTTTCGGGTCGGGTAGACGGTGCGATAGACGCATTCATTCTTCAGTGCACCGTTGAACGACTCGGCCATGGCGTTGTCCCAGCACACCCCGGTCCGCCCGGCGGACGGCCGGATCCGTAGTTGCCGCAGCCGAGCACGGAACTCGGCGCTGCTGTACTGGGCCCCGCGGTCGGCGTGGAAGACCGCCTGGTCGGGCAGACGGTGTCGGGCCGCGGCCATGTCGATCGCCTCGATGACCAGCGAGGCGCGCATGTGGTCGGCCATCGCGTAGCCGAGCACCATCTTGGTGGCGCAGTCCAAGACGGTGGCCAGGTAGACCCAGCCGGCCCAGGTGCGGATGTAGGTGATGTCGCCGACCATCACCGCCCCCGGCGCCGCGCCGTCGGCGTCGAAGTCCCGCCCGACCAAATCCGGGGTGTGCACCGCGTCTGGGTCGGCGATGGTGGTGGTGCGCCACGGCCGGGGCTGGCATGGCATCAGACCCAGGTCCCGCATGATCTGCCGGACCAACTCCGGCGAGGCTTCGATGTCCTGCCTGGCCAGGTGGGCGTGCACCCGCCGGTAGCCGTAGGCGCCGTCTCCGGCGATGTGGAAGGCCTCGTATATCAGGACCGCCAGTTCCTGGCGCCGCTGTGCGGTAGCCGAGGCCGGCCGCACCCGCCAGTGGTAGAAGCCGGAGCGCGAGACCTGCATGACGTCACACAGCAGGTCGATGGCATGGTTGGTCTTCTCCGCGTCGATGAACTCGTAGCGGGCTACAGGTGATCCTGCGCGAAGAAGGCCGCCGCTTTTTTCAAGATCAGCTCGCGCTCGCGCAGGCGCCGGTTCTCCTTCTCCAACTCGGCCACCCGGGCTGCCAGATCCGCAGCCGCCGGGCCTGTCTGCTCGGTACCGGCCGCCGCCGCACGCTCGTCCCCGTACTGCTCGCGCCACGCCTTCACCCAGCGCCGCAGCGTGCCCTCATAGATCCCGACCTGGTTCGCAACCTCGTCGACCCGCCGGGACCGCTCCACCACCTCGCGCACCGCCGAGTCCTTGAACTCCTGCGTGAAGTGCCTGTAACCCTTCGCCACCTGTACTGCCTCACCTTCCGAAACAGACCTTACATCACGATCTGTCCAGAAAGTTCAGAGCACCCCAGTTCGAAGCTGAGGTGGAGAAGGCACGTGACCGGCTCGCCGACCTAGACTATTCCCCGTTCTGACTCAAGCTCACGACCAAGGGATTATGAGTCCCCTGTATATTCTGGTTTCAGGCAGCCTTCGAGCTGCAGCTAAGTGGCCTCGCGGGCGGCATGCGGATGGGTTGTGCCGCGTATGTGCCGCGCTGCATATATGCATGCGCAGCGACCGCCGTCTACCGAACTACAACGCGTAGACCAGCCGCGGGCGACCGACCGCTTGGCGCACCACCTCCGCCTATGCGGTGAGGACGACCTGCGGGACGTTGCCCGCGTCCACTGGGGCGCACCACCTCCGCCTGCGCGGAGAAAACGGGGGGTTCAGCCGCCAGGTCAGCCCCATGCCCGCACCACCTCTGCCTGCGCGGAGAGAACTTGATCTTGCGCGCGTCGGCCAGCGCGTTTTCCGCGCCACCTCCGCCTGAGCGGAGAGAACTACCCGAGCCGCTTCGTCCACGAGGTCATCGTCGCACCACCTCCGCCTGCGCGGAGAGAATCGCGACGCGTCGTGCGATCGCGGGATCCAGATCGCACCACCTCCGCCTGCGCGGAGAGAACTTGCGTCCGAACATCCGGCCCAGCAGGCCGCGCGCACCACCTCCGCCTGCGCGGAGGTGGTTCGTACGGGACCGGGTCGGCGCCGGCGGCGATCGCGTGCTCTCCGCGCAGGCGGAGGTGGTTCGGTGACGCGGATCCTGCCCGAGCGGGCCGACCGTGCTCTCCGCGCAGGCGGAGGCGGTTCGCAGTGCAGCGGGCCGGGGACCACCGTGGACACGTGCTCTCCGCGCAGGCGGAGGTGGTTCGGAAGCCGCCGATCACGGGATGGCCGGCTTCCAGTGCTCTCCGCGCCGGCGGAGGTGGTTCGAACCCCCTTCTTCGTCGGAGACGGCTTCGCCGGTGCTCTCCGCGCCGGCGGAGGTGGTTCGGTCTCTCATGGCGACGTGATCAGCAGGATTGCGTGCTCTCCGCGCAGGCGGAGGTGGTTCGCGCGATGCCGGAGGTCTCGTTGATGCTGTGCGGTGCTCTCCGTGCAGGCGGAGGTGGTTCGGAGGCTGCTTTGACCGCGCGCACCGTACCCACGTGCTCTCCGCGCAGGCGGAGGTGGTTCGATGTCGAAGTTCGCCGCCGAGGTCGAGCGGCGGTGCTCTCCGCGCAGGCGGAGGTGGTTCGCACGCCGCGCACGACGGCGTCGCCCAGACCCAGTGCTCTCCGCGCAGGCGGAGGTGGTTCGGCGGCGTAGGGCGCCGGGCTGTCGTCGCCGAGGTGCTCTCCGCGCAGGCGGAGGTGGTTCGACCGGTGTCTGGTTCCACATCAAGGGCGAGCAGTGCTCTCCGCGTAGGCGGAGGTGGTTCGTACTTGCCGTAGGCGTTGGCGTAGGCCGTGGTGTGCTCTCCGCGCAGGCGGAGGTGGTTCGCCGTCCGTGCTTTCCTGCCCGGAGTGCGCGGCGTGCTCTCCGCGCGGGCGGAGGTGGTTCGCGAAAGGACGTGCGCGCGGCCGGCGCCGTTGCGTGCTCTCCGTGCAGGCGGAGGTGGTTCGTCGGACGCCGTCCTTGGGTTGCCCAGCGAGGTGTGCTCTCCGTGTAGGCGGACCTGCCGGGGATGGACGTCGTGGGGTTCTGGTTGTCCTTGGTGGACACGCGCTCGACGAACGCTGAACGTCGGGGACGGGAGTCGGCCTTGCTGTAGCCGGGCAGGTCCGACAGATCAATAGGTGGTCCAAAAGGAGAATTCATGGCGATTCCTGATCCATGGAAGTCCTCGGGGCCCGCAGGCAAGGCACGACGCTGCCACAGCCCCGTTGGAAGGCGGGCGAAGGCGTCGAGAGTTAAGACGCTGCGGGGGACCCCGCCAGGCGCAGCCGATCGTTCGGCAGCAGCAGCGTGCCGAGCGCCCTCTCCAGGCGTGCGATGGTTGCCAGGTCCGGGTAGACCTCGCCCCGGACAATCCGACCGACCGCCGTCGCGTTCAGGCCCGCCTCAGCGGAGACGGCCCGGTGGGACAGGCCGCGGGCAGCGGCGGTGTTGTCCAACACGCGGGCCAGGGCCAGGGCGTAGTGGACGCCGACCGGTGCCTCAGGAGCCGGCACCGCGCTATGCGGCCAGGCTCCTTCGGTGTAGGTCATGGGCCCCTTGTCGCCGCGCACGTCGCTCCCAGGAATCCGTTCGCCCACTGTCTCCTCCTCGACATGATTCCGTATCGGTCCGGCAAGATGCGAGATGACCTCAAGTGTGATGCATATATGCATCAAGTGGCGTGGAGATCGTTCTAATCACCCGCTGGTGGGCGGCGCCTCTTCAGCCCGGAGCGGCGAGCTCCGGCGCAGACGCAGGTGTCTCAATCACCGTCAACGCTGCCACCCGCCGTAGGACTCGATCGTCGGCGCTAGGCGATCCGCAGGTGCGGTTGACTGTCGTCGAGCTGCTGCACCACGTTGGTGTGAAGTGCCGTGTAGCTGGCGAGCTAGCGGGCAGGGCATCGGTGTGAGTGACGCACTTCCACTTCCGGGCTGCTGCCACTTCTGCTTCGAACCGGTGACCCGACGCCAGAAAGCGGTCGTTTTCGAGGGGCCGAATCTGCGCTATCCGGAGCTTGGCGATGACACGGCCGTTTTCCATACCCGCCAGTGTCAATGGACAGTTCAAGATCCCCAACGGCGGACAGATGAGCTGGTTCTGGCGCTGATCTTGTGATCCGCCGCGTTCGTGATCTTCAGGCGCAGATCACTCGCTTACGCAGCAGGTCGAACTTCGCCCGGCCATACATCTGGCGTTTCAGCATCTTGATGCGGTTGACGTGGCCTTCGACGACGCCGGAGCTGAAAGGCAGCGTCAGGCCGGCGGTGACAGCGGCGTGGTCTTGGGCGATACCCCTGGTGAACGGGATCAGGTCGGGCAGCTCGGCGATGCGGACCTCGGCGATCCAGGCGTCGAGCAGGTGTCCGTCGAGGTTGACCATCATCTTGGCGAAGTCTGTGACCAGCCCGGACAGGTCGTCCAGTTCCGGGCAGCGAGCCAGGACGCCTTTGAGCCGTTGCTGTTCGTCGGCGGACAGGCCCTCGGGGTGGCGGGTCAGCCAGCCGGTGGCGTCCCGTACCGTCGGCGGCACCGGGACCGCCGGGATCTTCGCGGCCTGCTTGCGGTAGGGCGCCAGGAACCGGCGCACCGTGCGGTCGGTGGCCTCATAGCCCAGGTCGCGCAGCTCGGCGGTGATGACGACGGCATCGGTGATCCCGGCGTTCCAGCGCTCGATAACGTAGGGCTTGAAGCCGTCCAGCACGCTGGGCCGGGTGACCCCGCCCATGAGCTGGGACGGGTCGTCGGCGTCGGCGTAGCGGCGCACGGTCTTGGCGTCCCAGCCGAGCCTGCGCTGGATTTTCGTCAGGGTCGCGCCCTGTTCCAGCAGCTCGTGGACCATGCGGTGCCGTTCGATGGTGCGGATGGCCAGCGGCGAGGTGGTCGCTTCGGTCGCGGCCAGGTCCAGCGCCGCCGCAGCGGGCTCCGCGACCGGTTCGCGCAGGCAGCCGCGGTGCCGGGCGACCGTCTTCTCCACGGCCTCGCACAAGTTGTTCCACAAGTGCCAGCGATCAGCCACTTGAAGTGCGTTGGGGGCGCCGAGTCGGGCAGCCTCGGCGTAGGCGCCAGCCCGGTCGCGGCAGATGACCTCGACGCCGGGATGCGCCAGCAGCCACCCCGCAACCGGGTCCGCGGTGCGCTCGGGCAGCAGCTCGACCGGCCGACGCGTCGTCATGTCTATCAGCACCGTGCCGTAGACGTGGCCCTTGCGCAGGGCGAAGTCGTCGATCCCCAGAACCTGCGGGCCGGTCGCCGACTGGCTCTCGGGCAGCGCGCGGATCCGCCGCAGCAGGGTGTGCCTGCTCACCGCGATGCCGAGCTTTGCGGACAGCCGCGCTCCGGCCCGGCCGGCCAGCGCCAAGCCGATCGCGTCGAACTCGCCCAGTAGCAGCGGCGTGAACCGGGAGTGCGGGCTGGTCAGCCCCGGTATCTGCTCGGCGAACGTAACGGCCGGACAATCCGGGTTCCCGCAGCGGAACCGCCGGACCGTCAGATGGATCACAACGCCGACGCCGCCGAGCGCGACGTCCCGCAGCTTGCGCACGTACCGGCCATGGACGCGCCCCGTGGCATCGCCGCAGTTCGGACAGGCCGCCGAGTCGCCGCGAGCACGAGCACCCAGCACCACCGACCCGACGCCGCGCTCGATCTGCTCCACGACAACACCTGCAAGGTGCGGCAGAAGTTCATCAGAACACTGTGATAAGCACCACGCGATCCTCGCAGAGACCAACCAAGATCACGAACGCGGCGGATCACAAGATCAGCGCCAGAACCAGCCCTCACGTCCGCCACTGGGGATCTTGCCGTGTCCGCTGACAGCATGCTTGTCAGTTGCCCTCATGACAAGATTCGGGTGACATCCCGAGCAGCACAACCTCTTTACTTGACGAGGAGCGTAAATGGCGATCGCGACCATTCCGGCGACCTTGGTAAGGCGGCTTGTCGTCGCCACATGCGTGTTCGCATTTTCCCTCGGGGGTGCCATTTTCTTAGCTCCGGTCGCGAACGCAACGCCGCAGCAATGCGTTGCCATTGCTGTGGCGGCCGCTCCAAACGCCGATAGGGGCCGAATCATCGAGGGTTGCCACTCGCCCAATATTCGTACTTGCTATACATCCCTGGTGGTTGCTGGCGTTGAAGCAGACGATGCCTACGACGCCTGTGAAGCCGCCCAGGCCCGTACCAGCTCAGGGCGCGAAGCAATGGACACTGGGTACAGAGTCGTCGCCACCAGATGATGGCGCAGCCAGGGCAAAGAGGGCCTGGAGATGTCGTCGCGGATCTCCCAGCGTGATCATGGGGCCGGGGGTAAAGAACGCCTTCGGCGGCAGTCCTCACCCCGGCCTTTGCTCGCTACCGGCCCGGCGTCGGGACACCGGCCAACGAGCGCACCTGTTCCGCCCGGTCACCAGGCGGAACAGGCGGACGGCACGAACATCCCAAGCTCACGAAACCACGCCAGCCGTCCGCCGGCCGAACCTGAGGGACTCTGTTGCCGGTTGTGATGTGTTATGCGGCGAGGTCGAGTTCGAGGCGTGCGTAGTGGCTGGTTCTGGTGGGCCCCAGTGGTGTGCCGGTCCACCAGGCGTCGAGCCGAATGAGGTTGATCGCTGCCGCGAGCAGGATGTGTTCGAGCCGGACTTTGGGAAGGCCTTTGTATCTGGCGCGGCGGGCGTGGCAGGCGTTCACGGCCTGGGCGATGGTGCCCTCGACGCCGGCGCGGGTGGCGTAGCGTTCGCGCCAGGGGTCGGTGTCTTGTTCGCGGCGGCGTCGTTGCAGGGCCTCGTGCTGCTCACGCGGGTGCAGGGTTAGGCCGCGGTAGCGGGCTTTGGTGCAGTCGGGTTTGGCCGGGCAGGCCGGGCAGCCGGCATTGTAGAAGTCGACGTGGATCCGGGGGTGGCCGTCGATCTTCGTGTCGATCCAGCGGGTGCTGGTCTTGCCCTGCGGGCAGGTCGCGGTATGCGCATCGAAGTCGATGGTGAAGTCGCCCAACCCATAGCCGCGCCCCTCGCGTTCCTGGCGGCCACCGGCGATCGGGACCGGCCCGAGAAGGTCGATGCCCAGGTGCGCGGCCTCCACGATCAGCTCGGCGCCCATGTAGCCGGCGTCGACCAGGTGCTCGGCTGGGCCGCGGCCGGCGGCGATCAGATCGTGCTCGACGGTCAGTGTCTGCGCGGCGTCATCGACCGGCGCAGCGGTGGTGACGACGTGCGTGATCAGGTGTGGTGTGGCGCCATCGGCATCACAGGTCTCGGTCAAGTGCAGCTTGTATCCGTCCCAGCGGGTCGAGCGTTTGATCCCGACCCGGGCGTCCGGATCATAGGGCGAGATGATCCGCTGCGCGCCCGGCGGCAACTCCTTGCCGGTGCGCTGACGCACCGTGCGCCGCCGGTCCCGGACGTACTGCTGCTCCCAGACGCGGGCGAGCAGCGCCACCGCGGGCACCTTGGCCAGCCACGTGAAGCCGTTGTCCTGGCCAGCTTCGATGGCCACCGCGTCCAGCACCCGGAAGCCGTCGGTGCCGACGGTGACTGCGAACGCGGTCCGCTCCGCCTCGCCCTTGGGCAGCCGCCAGTAGTCCGCACGGGCCCCGTAACGCCCAACCCACGCCTCGGACACCAGATCGTGCTCGGCCAGCCAGCCTGGAGCGGCGACCGCCAGGGCCTCCAGCGCCGCCCGGAGCGTCTCAGTGACGAACTCCAACCGGTTCAACGCCCGAACACAGGCCACCACGTGCGTGGCATCGGTGCGCACCCGGCCGCCGACCCGCAACAACCCCAGCTCGGCGCAGCGGTCCAGCACCAACTCCAGCACCCGCGCCTCCAAGCCGTTACCGATCAACCGGTCCCGGAACTGCGACAACACACTGTGATCGAACCCCGGATCGGCCAGCTCGAGGCCCACGGCATACTTCCAATCGATCCGGGCCGCCGCAGCGTGCGCGGCCTGCCGGTCGGTCAACCGCTCCGCGTACTGCAGCACGCTGACCAGCGCCAGCATCGCCGGCGACAGGGCCGGCCCACCCTGGCGGGGATAGGCACCGGTGAAGTCGGCGTTGCTGAAAACCTCGCCCAGCTCATCACGTAGCCGCATCGCCAGACACCCCGCTGGGAACACCGCCCGGGCCAAGGCCGCCGTCGCCACCGGGACCGGCGGGGACGGAAGCGGACGCATCGACACGATGACCAGCTCCTTCACCCCGTATCAGAGGTCTTCATCCACCTCGACAGCGTCTCTCTGAAACGGGAGAAAGTCATCACAACGGACAACAGAGTCCCTCAGGGAGTGTCGGCGTCGGCGGCAGCAGGATCTTTAGGGCGCCACGGAGACTTCGTGGCCGCGGTAAAACCCGGTTTCCCGATCATGCGATCCATGGCCACTTCCCAGTGAGACAGCAGCGGTGAATCCGGGGACCGTCCCCGGGAGCCGTGGCTGGGACTGTGAAGGACACCATGGATTTTGCCTCGACCGTGACTGCCGTCACCGGCGCCGTTTTGGCCTTGGCCGGCAGTTGGTTCAGGGCGCGTATACAGCGGCACCGAGCCCGGGAGGAGGCCAGGGCTGACCACGTTCGCAATCTGGGGCCGGGGAGTCGATTGGTCGACCTCGGTGAGAACGGAATCCTCATTGAGTTCGGTGCCGAACCGTCCAGCATTTGGGGCGACCGTGTCGACGGGGCCTGATGAACCCGGCTTCAGCGTGGACGAAGCGAGTACCGGCGCCCCTGGCTCCGTTCCGCTCCCCTGTGCCACTCTGGTCAGGATGCGTGAGGCTTTCCTCGAACTCTGCGAGCAGCAGCATGCCCAGGTGGTGGCGTTCATGATGCGGTGCGGAGCCACGCTGGCCGATGCCCAGGATGCCACCCAGGAGGCGTTCTGCGCCGCGTGGTCCGAGCTCACGACCCACCCTGAGCGATGGCAGTCGGTCGACAAGCCCGGCGGGTGGATTCGAGTCGTCGCGATCAAACGATGGAGACGTCCTCCTGGACCGAGAAGGCGAGTTTCCGAATCACCAGTCGGCGAGCTTCCAGATCGCTCGAATCCCGGTAACGAAGTCGGTGAGCTGACCGCGCTGACGCTCACTGTCCAGCACGTTCTCGCGGAGATCGACGAGATCGCTCGAGTCGTCTGGGCCTACCATCGCGACGGCTTCACCAACGTCGAGATCGCGCAATGGCTGGACACGGACGCTCAGAAGGTCACCGACATGCTGAAGAAGACGCGTTCGGTGCTTCGCTCGGCATTGGCGGAGAGTGTCGAAGGGAGGACTGCGTGATGACTGACCTGCCCAGTCCCAACCAGCGCGGGGCGCTGTCCGATTCTGAGCTTGACGCTCTGCTGGCCGTCACCGACGCCGACCTTCTGAGGTATGCCGCGGCGAAGACAGATCAGGCTCGACTGTTGTTGACCTTGTTGGAGGCTGACGACAGGGCCGAGTCCGAGTCTGTTCCGTCCGAGGCCTGGAGCTTCGACCAGGTCTACAGCGGCGTGTCGGGGCCAGAGCCTGCCGCGCCGGCTGGCCTGCTTCTCCTGCATAAGGCGGTTCGAGCTGTAACGATCTCTGACTACGCCTGGACGGGCCCCGACGCCGACGTCGAGAGCGGATCCGCGAGCAGCTCCGATGACCGGGACCAGCGCTTTGACGTTCCCGTGGACGAATCCGACGTCGTTGTTGGTTTGGTGGCCAAGGCCAAAGAGGGTGATGCGGACGCTTTCGGCGAGCTCTACCGCATCTACTGCGACACGGTCTTCCGGTACATCTACTACCGCGTGTCGACCCGCGCCCTGGCCGAGGACCTCACCAGCGAGACCTTCGTGCGCGCGCTGCGCCGCATCACCACCTTCAGCTGGCGGGGCCGGGACTTCGGGGCCTGGCTGGTTGCCATCGCCCGCAACCTGGTCGCCGACCACCTCAGGTCCAGCCGGCACCGCATGGAGGTCTCCACCGGCGAGATGCTCGACTCCAACGAGGTCGAGGCGTCCCCGGAGGACTCGGTGCTGAACCGACTTTCCAACGAGACGCTGCTGGAAGCCGTCCATCGCCTTGACGACCAGCAGCGCGAGTGCGTTGCACTTCGCTTTCTCCGGGGCCTTTCTGCCGAGGAGACCGCGGAGATCATGGGTGAGAGCGAAGACGTCGTTCGAGTCCTGAGCCACCGTGCTCTTCGTGCTCTGAGCAGAATTGTCGCCCCGGAACTGGGCGACGGCAGTAGACCGTGAGCGCGTGGCTTCGATCCACAACCTCATCGCGCGGGGGCGTGGCCCCGCGCGAGCAGGTCCACAACTGTCGCGTCGCCGGTCTCGGCAAGGTCGTCAACCTTCATCTCGGCGTCGATCTGATGCGATATGCCTTCGTGTGCGCGCACAGCGGCCGCTTTGCCTCGCAGGTTGCCGATCTGCATCTTGGCGGTGATTGTGCCGCCTCTGGTATCGGTTGAGCGCCTTCCCAGCTCGGGGACCAGCTTGACCAGCTGGGCGATGAGATCGGGCAAGGTCATCCGCAGCCGGCCGCCGGGCTCCAGCCGGAACGCCTGGCGGTTGACCAGCGGCGCGAGGTCCGGCGGTAGGTTCTGCGGTGCCGGGATGGAGATCTCGTCGGGGTTTCCCAGCAGCAGCGGGATTACCACGTTGCCGTTCCGCAGCGCCAGTTCGATTTCCCGGCGGACCCAGTCGTTGGAGTCGTCCAAGCGTCGCGTGCCGTCAGCATTCTGTGCCGCGACCCAGCGAGGTCCGATACAGACAAGCATTACGGGACATGAAGCGGCCCTGTCCTCCAGGACCGGCGGATACTCATCCCCGGCACGCAGGTTGAACCCGGCCTTGAACACGGCTTCCTCGCCGAATTCGGCTTTCAGCGCCGTGTAGACGAGATCAGGCGCCCATGCGGCATCGCCACCGCGATAGCTGATGAAGACATATGGTCCGTGCTCAGGCATGGCGGGCCTCCAGCAGCTTGACGCGGGGATTCGGGAGCGCGGACTGCGCCAACGTGAGGATGTCAGGGGTCAGGGCACGCAGTCGGGACGCGCGCCGTCGCGACAAGATCGATGCGAGTCGTCGCAGATCGTGGCGTACTGTCACCGATGCATCTGGCAGACTGGGGAGGAAGGACTCGATGACATCCGCTGCGCGATCACTTTCGTGGACGTGCGCGTAGGCGGTTGCTTCGCGGATCGCGAAACAGACTCGTGCGTGCCGAAGCGACGGGCTTGCCTCCTGCCCCTCTGGAAACGTGTGTGGCATGGTGCTGGCAAATACCTCAGCCGCCGTGCGGAACTCTTCCAGTTCCATGAGTCCCGTGGCCTCGGTCAGGCGCGACGAACCGAGCAGGGGGTCCCACTTCGGGCCCCATTCCCAGTCCTCCGTCACCGGCGCGGATGTGTCGTCGGAGAGCTCGTAGAAGGCGTCAATCGCTCGCTTGAACCCCTCGCGGTCGCCGTGGCGTGCTCTGGCTCTGGACTCACGTTGCAAGGCAATGCTTCGGAGCCGCGGTGGCAGCTCCGGATTCGACAGCGCGCATCGGACGTGGCGGAGTGCGGCGTCGGGGTCGTCGGCTCGTAACGCTGTCGCCGCTCGGCGGATCGCGGCATATCCCGCGATGGCGGGGTCGCCGCTGTCGGATCCGAGGTCTACAGCGAGGGCCAACCATTCATGCATGGCCCTTTGATCGGCCATCTCCTCCGCGAGCCAGCTCAAGTACTCCGCGTAGCGCGCTTCCAAGTAGCGGAACATGCGGGCCTGGCCGGCGGATACCGAAGCCGCTGCAGCGTGTAGGGCGTTGATCTGCGCGACAACGTCATTTACCACCGTGGCCGGCCCGAAGAGGTGCCGTCGCACCCGGACCTGCTCCAGTTGCGCGGCTGCTTCGGCGGCAACTGTCTCTGCATCCTCAGACGGGCGGCATCCTTCTATCCCCGAGAGGCAGGCGGTGCTGGGGATTGTCGGCGATCCGGGGGAGTGCCTTGATTCTGCGGTGAACAGCGCGATCAGCGCGCCGTCCTGTCCAAGCCTTTTGTCCAGCAGCCGCGCCACGTACGGCGACCCGAGCGACTTCCCGTTCTCAAGGTTGCTGATGTAGACGTGTGAAAGCCCTGCCAGCTTGGCCAGGCTTCGTTGCGAAAGGCTGAGGTTGTTTCTGGCGCGGAGGATCTCACCGCCGTAGCTGACGGCGACCGGCCGCGGCGGCTTGGTTGTTTGTCGTGAGCGTTGTTGAGCGGGGAGCTCGGTCGGTCCGCCTCGTAAGGTCTCGTAAACCCGCACCAGGCGTGGTGAAGCCGGCCTGAGCCCGTTCTCGACCTTGCTCAGATGACCTCGGCTGTAGTCGGTGAGTTTCACGACCTGTCCCAGGCTCACGCCTGCTCCCTCGCGGAGCGCTCGCAGCGTCTGGCCGTCCCTGCTCGATGTCGCCATAAGTCCCAAAGTACTGAGAGATCGGCCCGATGGGGGTTCTCTGCGCAACGCTCCGGAGCAATCAAGAGGCCGAGAGTGAACAGGCAACAGTTCCCAGGCCGTGTCTGCCTTGCTAGTTTCATTGATCGCCGGCCCTTCGTATGAGGCTGCGGGCCCGTTGACCTGCAGCAGGTCTCGCATCGGCTTCTCGCAATGACAACTATTTACGTTGTGCTGCCTGCGTGAGACAGACACAGCCGGCCGACGCTGTTGAAGATCTGGGGGACACATGCCTGATCCGGACACGGTGGCGATCCCGGTGCTCGCGGGAGCAGCGCTCGCCCAGGGAATCACGTTCTTGTACGGCCAGGCCGCCGAGGTGCTTCGCATCAAGCGAGAGGGCAAAGCCGCACCACAGACGACCCTCACGGTCCCCGGAGCCTTCGAGCCGAAGAACATCGCCCTGCAGCCCAACCCGGCAGCCCTCGCCGCACGTGCTCGCGACCTCGTGATGCTTCTCCAGATCGCCAAGCCGTTCGCGACCTGTCCGCCGGCAGACCTCGATGGCACCGACGAAACGCTGCGAACCTGCTTCGGCCACCTACGCGAAGTGTTGGAAGACATCTATGACGTGCAGTTCACGTTCGTGGGTGAACAGCGGTCGACACAACGGGTTCGCCAAGCCGTTGACGACGTTCGTGGCCGGACCACGGGGATGAAGCTCCGTGGCACCAACGTCAAGGCTGCCGGCGACGTCGTACAGCGCGTCAAGACCGTCCACGAGAGCGGCGAACTGACAGGTATCGACATCGATCTCCGTGCCTGATCGGTCAGGCACCACGTCACGACTTCACGACCAATCCGGATTGGGGCGACGGTGGACCTACTGCACACCTTTGACGAGGTAATTCAGGGCGAGACAGACGTGGTGGCGCAGGACGCCGCACCAGCCGCTGAGATGATCGAGGCGTTGGGGATCCCCGAATTGCCCCCGATACAGCAACACGTCGAGTACAACGTGGGCGAGACGAACCTGGTGAAGGTGGTGGTGCTGGAGGCCCTGAGGCGGTCGAAGCTCGAACCGGGCTTCCTCACCGAGGTCCGACGGACATTCGCCGAACCCGGCAAGAAGTTCGACTCGGCGTTCAGCACGCTGCGGAGCGATCAGCGACTTGTCGTTCTGAGGGCCAGCCCGGACAGCGGAACGAGAACCGCAGCCGTCGCCATGATCGACCGGTTGGCGAAGGGACAGTGCGTACAGCCGCACTATCTGCGCGTGGGCGGGCCGACGGGGCTGCCCACGGCCGCGCTGGCTGCTGAGAAGTACCAGGCGTATCTGATGGACCTCACCGTTCACGGTGAGGAGTCGGATCTGTCCCCTGACTTCGGTCTCGAACTCAAGGCCGTATCGACTGTCCTGAAGAGCGCGGGCTCCTTCCTGATCGTGATCACCGATGCCACGGAGTGGGACCGGATCGGCAGGTACGCGCCGGGCGTCCTGGTGCACGATCTGCAGCCGCCGAGGCCGGAGCTGGTTGCCCTGAAATGGCTGAAGTACCGCGTACCGGAGCACGACTTCGTGGACTGGTTCGCTGACCCGCAGATCGCGAGGCTGCTGGACGCGGCGACTCCGCGGGAGGCTGTCGAAATCGCCAAGTTGATGCGAACGGCGGTCTCTCCCGACTTCACTCCCTCGCCCGACACTGTTGGTTCGGCTTCGGATACGAGCACCGAGAAAACCGACCTCCAGCTACGGGTCGAAAGCGTGGTGGCGACCAGGGGGCAATGGCGTCCGCAGCTTCTGAAATGGCACATGACGCCGGGTCGGACGGCCTTCGAACGCAATTTCTTGCTCGCGAACGCCGTGCTGCGCGGGTTTCCGGTGGGCGCCGCATACCGGGAGGCGAAGCGGCTGTGCGGGGCATTCGGTGATGAGGCCGAGCATGTGCGGGGCCACGGCGGCCCGGGAGTCATTGAGCTACTGAACACGATCCGTGCCGACACGGCTGGCGACGGCAGCGTTCGGTTCCCTCGTCCGCGCTGGGCCGAGGCGGTACTCGACTACTACTGGCTGGACCGGCCCGACGACCACGACGCCTTCATCGGCTGGCTGTTGAGCCTGCCGCGCAGCGACACGTTCGCGCCGCAGGTCCGGGCAACGGTGGCCGCACGCGTTTCCGAAGTCATGTTCGACCTGATCGTGACGCCGGAGCGGATGGGTCAACTCGGGCACGTCATCGACCTGTGGAGCGCGCAGAAGGAATCGATGCCGGTGGCGTGGAGTTTTCTCGACGCTGCCTCGTTGCACCCGAAGCTGGGTCGTGATGTCGCCCAGATGATGCTCCGGTGGTCGAAGGCACAGGACGTCCAGCGGCGCAGAGCAGTCGCGGCTGTTTGTGGTAGCGATTTCGGTCGGCTCAGTACGGACAAGGCGCTGGTACGGCTCAGCCACCTCATCGACAGCGGAGAGCCGGAGGTGGTCGCCGAAGCCGAGCGCGCAGTGATTGCCCTCTGGACGCAGCCGGCGATCGGCCGGGAACTCCTTGAGAAGCTGGTCGCCTGGGAATCGGATGGCTTGCCAAACCGGATCAGGGCTGCCCGTGGCATCTTCACCAAGATCGCCGCGCTGCCCTCGCCCACGGATCCTGACCGGCCGGACCTGCTTGCTCGGGCGACGGCGGATGAGGAGATTCTGAATCTCGTCGCCACTGGGTGGCGCTGCCTGCTCGATGCCGAGATGGCGAGCGAAGATCTGATGGCGGCGCTGCGCCCGTGGTTCGAGGCCGCGGGGAGGGCTCCGGGTATCGCCGCTGACGTGGTGTCTGTACTCGGACGGGCCACGGCTGACGGGCGGCGGGCCCACGGACGTCTTGAGAAAAGCGTCTACCTTTGGCTCGGGTCTACCGGAGTTGCCGACGAGAGCCCGGCCGGCCGCTTCGTCCGTCAAGTCGAGCGGCTCGCGGAGCGTGGCTCGGATGTCGGCATCCCAACAAGCCCCAGCGAGGAAGTCCGTGCCGGATGAGGTGGCGGGGGAGAGGCCGCCAGGTCTGGCTCGATTCCTTCAGCGATCGAGTCTGTGGGCAGGACGGCTTCGCCTTCGATGTCGAATACCACGTCGCGGTTCGCCGTACGGATGCCGGCTCATCGTGCAAGCACCAGAGTGCCTGCGCCGTCGTGCGTTCGATAGTCGAGCCCGCGCTGGCCGGCTGCGACATTCTGCGTCCGCGGGCGGCGGAGCAGGACATCAACGGCCACCTGTCACGTGTGTTGCCGAGGGGCGATACAGGAGTCGTTGTCACGGGTTCTCGGGTCGCCGTCCGAGTCGACCGCGAGACAGCCGAACTGGCCAGGCGTCTGGCCGCCGAACGACAGCGTATGAAGGTGCAAGCTATCGAGCAGGACAGACTACGTGCCCGAATGACGTTCCTTGAAAGGGAAGTGGTCCGCGACGCGGCGACCGTCCGGCTCTATCTGCTCGCAGAGCAAATCGAACGCGGTAGAGAGGTCCTTGGTGTTGGTCTCAAGGACCTGGAATCTGTTGCCGAGAAAGTTCGGCAATGGTCATCGGTCAACAAGTGGGTCGCGACTGCGGAGATTCTGCACGACCACTTTGACAGCCTCCCGCCTCGCGCTGTCCAGGCATTGATCTCGACTCTCCGGGACAGTATCCGTGATCACGAGAACTCTGACCTGCTCAAGAGGTTCGACGAGGTTCATAGGCCGCAGGCGTGACGGCACGGGGAAGTCGAACGGTTTCTCGTCTGTAGCGACAGCTGCAGGTCGCGTCGAGGAGATCCGAAAGGGGCATGGCTTTGCTGCGTTCGAAACGCGCTTACGAACGTCCGGTCAAGGGCAGGAGGCCGTCGATATGGACGGGACACGCTACGCGTCTGACAACCGCTGCAGGCATCTCTACGGTAATACTTCGCTGTCACGAGGACACCTGGAACGAGATATGTAAGCTTATGCGGCATTTTAAGGGCTGGAGCGTGCCAGAAACGGTCCTCAGCTCGCCGAGCGGTCTGGTCGAGGCTCGGTTGTCCGGGCCCAAGGTCATCGCCATGTTGTTCGGCATGCGCACCCACGCGATCGGCTTCAGCGGGTTCAACAGGGCCCTTGCTCGTCGCGTCTATATGGGGTTGGCAGAGGTCGTGGACCTGGTCGACTCGGCGAACCCCGCGCGTGCTTTGCCGGCAGTTGTTCTCGACGATGTCGCCGGGGGTGGCGAAGGCGGCGATACGTCATCCGCGCTCGCATGAAGCGTAATTGTCAAGAGTTGTGGTTAGGCGGCTCGGTCTTGGCCAGGTAGAGAAGATCGTGGGCGCGACCGGACCAGCTGGTGTCGGCTTGGCCGACGTGGATCTGGGTGCTGATCGGTGTGAGATGTTCGGGTCCGCTGACGAGGTAGGCATCGAGATCGTCGGTGATGACATTGATATCCTCGCGGAGCGTCTCGGTGTCGGCGGTCGCGGCGATGTGGAGGATGATGTCGTCGGGCCTGGTCTCGATGGCGATGCCGCGGATCTCGGGTCCGATCAGCCCGAGGGCGGCATGGCCTGTCATGAGCAGCAGGTAGTTGCGGCGCAGGAGCGCGCGTTCCTCGGACAGGCTCAGTTTCGGGCTGTAGTACTGCTCGGCCGGGTGCGGCATCTCGGCCGCCCAGCGAATGATGCGTCGCAGCAGGTTCTTGGCCATCACGCGACCTGCCCTTCGGCACGTTCGACGAGCACGCCGCGTTCGAAGCGGGCACCGGCGCGGACGAGTGCGACCAGGTGCGGGGCGTTGACGGCGCGCCAGCGGACCTGCGTGGATTCGATCAGTTTGAACGTCATCGCCAGCGCGGCGGTGCGGGATCCGGCGCCGCGGGTGACGCGGGTGCGCAGCCGGACGGTGGCGCACGTGGACTCGATCGGGTTGGTGGTGCGCAGGTGGATCCAGTGCTCGGCCGGGTAGTCGAAGAAGGTCAGCAGCACGCCCTCATCATCGGCGATCTTCGCGACGGCCTTGGGAAATTTCGCACCGTGAGACCGCGCGAACGCCTTAACCGCCGCTTGGGCGTGTCGCCGGCCACGGCCTCCGCGCGAGCGCGTTTCCTTGTCCTCCGCGTTGTAGATCTCGACGACGGCCGCCTTGGCCGCTGGGTGCGCTGACTTCGGAAGCGCATCCAAGACGTTCGTGGTTTTCTGCACCCAGCAGCGCTGTTCCCGTGTCTCGGGGAAGACCTCCGGCAACGCCTTTGCTGGGTTCAGGCTGCTGGCAATTGCGGTCGAACGAGAACTCGAATGGTTTCACGACGCGCCGCAGCACTGGTTCGGACCTCGGCTTCGGCTCCCAGCTGCGGCCTGGGAGCTGCTGAGACGCTGAAGCGAAATTGAGGTTTCGTGTTGATCCTTTGCCTGGCGGGTCCCTTGAATGGGAAGGTCAAAGCGGGCCGCCGACCCTCCGCATTCGACGCAATAAAGGTCAATGAGGTGATCTCACCGACTATCGCCAGATGATCTTGTGCTCGAATTGCGTGAGGACGAGGGTGGCGCGCATCAGGTCGCCGATCCGGCGCGGGCTCATCGTGACGTGCCGTAGCGCCTTCCACAGGCCGAACAGCAGCGCGAATCCGCGTTCACCTTGGAACCGCAGCCCGCGCAGGATCCTGTTGTAGGTGCGGATGTCTTCGGACAGTTCCGGCCGGCCGGCTTCGGGCTGGGGCACGGGGGTCTTGACGTCGTGAGGTGTGCCGACGTACCCGCCGTCGGCCAGCAATACCAGGTCGCCGAGATACGGGTATGCGATCTGAAGGACTTCGGCTCGGGCGACGGTGAGGTCGTGTTCGCTACCGGGATGGGCGTCGGAAGTCCACGCGGGGATCCCGTCGGGATAGGCCAGAGCCTGGATGTTGGCGCACTGTTCGCGTGCCTTTCCGGAGTACCAGGCGTCGATGTCTTTCCCTTTCACGGACGTCTTGGTCTCGGCGATCCGGTCGATCGGAACGAGGGTGCCGTCCAGGATGAGGTACGGCAATTTTTCACGGACGGCCTGGGCGAGCACCTCGGCAAGCGTCGGGGCCTGCGCGGCGATCGCGTCCAGGGCCTCGCGGTGCCGGCGGTAGGCGGTGGCGCGGGACATTCCGAAGCCGGCGCCAAGTCGTTCGATGTCCCCGCCGTCCCGCAGCCACGCCAGGATGAAAACGGCCTGACGGAAACAGGTCAGGATGCGGGTGCCCTTGCGGGTCCCGATCTCGCGGAGCTGGTCCCGCAGCAGGCCGGCGACAAACCAGATCATGGCGCGGGGCACGCCGAGGCTGACACAATAGGCGGTCACGTGGAGCCCTTCGATGAAGTGAACCTTGAATCAGTCCTCTTCTACCGCGGGGCTCTACGTCTGTGCGTCTCGCGTCCCGAAGATCATGGTTCATCCGATCAGCCCGAGATGCCTGCTGAGATCACCTCAATGTAGGTTCCCGGTCGATCTTTCGCCCGAGGCGGCGTTGACCTGCGTGGCGTCGGCTGATTCCCATCGGTTCTTCGTCCGGGTTGTTCCACCGACTCTTCATTTTCCTCAGCGTTGAGCGCTCAGCCCCTCAATCACCAGAGCCAACGGGCCAGCCCTCGGGCTCCGGGTTCGGCCCACTGAGGGTGGCCACTGCACCGTCGTCTGTCGCGCGTCAGACTTTGTGGCACAGGGCAAAGTTGAGCCCTGACGCAAGGAGCTGATGATGAGTCGTCCACCGGTGTTCCCGGCGGAGCAGAAGATGCGGATCGTGCTGTCGATCCTGGCCGGGGAGATCACCGCCGCTGACGCGGCCCGGCAGCTCAAGGTGTCCGAGCAGAGCATCGAGACCTGGAAGCGGCAGTTCATGGAGGGCGGCCGTGCCGGGCTGGAGTCGAAGGCCTCCGGGGCACCCAGCCGCGAGGCCGAGCTGGAGGCCGAGGTCGAGGAGCTCAAGGCGGCCCTGGGCGAGGCCACGGTCGAGCTGCGGGTGTGGAAGAAGTCCGCTGAGCGTCTGGCCCCTTCCAGGACCTCGAGGTGATCCGCCAAGACGCGGCGATGCCGGTCTCGAGGTTCTGCACCCTGATCGGCATCCCGCGCCGCACCTATCACCGGCAGTTGGCGCGGCACCGCGCCGGTGAGGAGGGCGTCAAGGGTCCGTGGCCGGCGCCGGCGGTCGAGGCCGTGGAGCCGATCGCGGCTAAGTACGCCGCGGACTGGCCGGCCTGGGGCCACCGGAAGATCCACGCCCTGATGATGGTCGACGGGCACGCCGCTTCGGCCTCCACCGTCGAGCGGGCACTGCGCCGCCGCAGCCTGCTGCAGCCGGTGGACTACCAGGGCGAGCGTCGCGAGCTGGCCAAGGCCCGTAAAGCGGCGTTCGCACAGCCTCCGACCAGGCCCAACGAGGTGTGGCAGCTGGACTTCTCCGAATACGAGACCACCACCGGTGGGATCTGGCGGCTGGCCGGCGTCACCGATTACTTCACGAAGTACGAGCACGGCTGGCATATCGCGCCGACCTGCACCGGCACCGACGCGATCGAAGCCGTCCGGATCGCTATCGCCGAGGCCGAACGCCTCGGCGGGGCACCGCTGGCCCAGCTGCTGCTAACCGATCCGGACACCGGCCAGACACATCGGATCAAGTTGGTCACCGACAACGGCGGCGCCTTTAAGGGCGTCGCGTTCGCGAAGTTCATCGCCTCCCGCCCCGAGCTGCTGCACATCCGCACTCGCGCGAAGTCACCCGGCCAGAACGGGGTGCGCGAGCGCAGCTTCGGCTCGCTGAAGTACGAGCACCTCTACCGCGTCCACGAGCAGATAGCCACCGTCGAAGACCTCTACCGCGAGGCCGAGGCCTACCGAGTCGTGTTCAACCAGATCCGGCCGCACGAGGCCCTGGGCTTCCACCGCCCGGTCGAGGTCCTGGCCGACCCGCTGCTACACCCGATCCACAAGAATCAAACCGGAGATCTTGTGCCACAAGCTTGACGCGGGACAGTTCAGCCCGCGGCAGCCGCGCCAGCAACCCCGGGTCTGGCTCGGCCCCGGCAGCCACGGCATCGACGTAACGCTGAGCATTGACGGGCCCGAAATCCCCGGCCACACAGACAGCCTTTAACGCCTCGGCCCGCCGGCCCAGCTCCACCAGGCGTCCGATCTCCACATCCAAGGCGCGAGGCGGAACCTCGCCCCGGACCTTTTCGTGGTACTGGTCAGCCCACTGGAAGCCTTCACACATCCACGGAAACACCCGATGCAGGCTGCCATCCAACCCGTCGACAACGTACGGCGCATTGCCACCTAGCGCGTACGTGCGGTCGCCGGTCTCCACGAACTGCCACGTGTTGTAGACGATGTACCAGCACAGCTCATGCTGCTTGACGTGGGCTATGACAAACGGCTCATCGTAAGCCGCCGACCCGCTGGACTCCCACTCGGCGAGTAGTCGCCGCTCGACCAGTTCAACCGCCCACTCGCGAGAGATCATAGGGTCACGTTACTCAGGCCCCGCCGAACAGCAGTCCCGCCGATCTTGTACAGGCGCAACTCAGGCGCAAACTCCGTGGGAAAGCGAAAGATTCAACGGGAACCTACAGTCAATAGATCTCACGCCGGATCGCGACGAGGTTCTCCCTCCAGTAACCGGCCAATGAGCTCAGCTGGACGGTGAGCCCGGTATGTGGCGCCTCCACCAACATTCCTTGGCCCAGGTACATCCCGACGTGCCCCGGTGCGGTCACGGTCCCGTCCGATCCGGGAACGAACAGCAGGTCGCCGGGGCGCAGTTGGTTCGTGTGGTAGACGGGTAGGCCGACGGTGGACTGCGCGATGCTGCCGCGGGGTATCGCGATGCCGGCGGCGCGGTAGGCCATCATCATCAGGCCGGAGCAGTCCCAGCCATCGGGGCCGGTTCCGCCCCAGACGTACGGCTTGCCGATTTGCGCGAGCGCGAAGCTGATGGCTGTCGCTATGGGTGCGGGGATGCCGGCCGGGATGTGGTAGCCGGTGACGTTGGCCGCTGCTGCGGTGATTGTCAGATCGCCTGGACCTGGCGTGCAGTTCACTCCACCGATGAAGGCGGTGGCGAGGGCTTGGGCCTCGTCCCGCCATTTGGCGTAGGCGTCGGGGAAGCCGCTTCGCTGGACGGCCTGGGCGGCGTCGGTGGTGGACATCGACCGCCAGCCCGGGACCTGGAGCAGTCTGCTGTAGAACTGCCTGGCGGCGTAGGCCGGAGTCAGGATCTGCGCGGGGCTGCCCCAGCCCTGCGATGGCCGTTGCTGGAACAGCCCCAGGCTGTCCCGGTCGCCGTAGTTGAGGTTCTGGAGGCCGGATTCTTGGAGGGCGGTCGCGATGGCGATCGATTCGCCCGGCGCCGGGACACCCATGCTGATGCCGACTTCAGTGATGACCTGGGCGTTTCCGAGCTGAGCGGCGCTCAGGCTTCCGATGTGGGCCGAGCCCCGGCCAAAGCCGGCCGCGCATATGGATGTCGTGGTCGAGTCGGGTGTGGCGGCGATGGCTCCCGCTATGGCTGCGATCGCGGCGACGACGAACAAGGGCGCGGATATGGCGGTGCCTATGGCGAGCTTGATAGGCATGGTGCTCTCCTCATCAGGCGGGCTGTGCCGTGAAGGTGACGGGTAGCGTGGTCAGACCGTGGTGACGGTGGTCGGGGTTCCAGGCGAGCTCTTGTTCCGGCATGGCGAGCCTGAGATTGGGCAGCCGGTGAAGAGCGGTCCACAGGGCGGTCCGCACCTCCATACGCGCGAGCGGGGCGCCGAGGCAGTAGTGCGGTCCCTGGCCGAAGCCGAGGTGGCCGTTGCTGGGGCGTTCGAGGTCGATGGCGTCGGGGTTGGTGACGAACTCGAGATCGCGGTTGGCCGAGGCGAGTGCCAGCAGGACTGTGTCGCCGGCGGGAATGGTTCGCTCGCCGATGCGGAGGTCGTCGAGGGGGAAGCGCCGGATCGCGGTAAGCATGGGGCCGTCGCGTCGCAGCAGTTCCTCGACGAGGGCGGCCATTCGGGACGTGTGCGGATCGGTCTCTTCCCGGACGAGGTCTGCCAGGTTGGGTTCGCGGAGAAGGGCGGCGATGCCGTTGGAGATCAGGTGCACCGTGGTCTCGAAGCCGGCCCACAGGATGAGGAAGGCCAGTGAGGTCAGTTCGTTCTCGGTCAGCCGGTCGTCACCGTCTCGCGCTGCGATCATCGCGGAGAGCAGGTCGTCGGCCGGCTCGGCGCGCTTGCGCTTGATCACTTTCACCAGGCAGGCGTGCATGCCGGCGACGAGTTCGCGGCCGGAGGGCCGATTCGGATCGTTGGGTGTCAGCAGCGATCGGGTGAAGGCCTGAAAGATCGCGCCGTCCGACTCCGGGATTCCGAGCAGATCGCAGATGACGACCATGGGGACCGGGCCGGCGAGGTCGGCGACGAGGTCGGCGTGGCCGTTCGGGGCGATGGTGCTGATGAACCGGTCGACGGTGGCCTGGACGCGCTCGCGTTGGGCCTCGACGCGGCGCGGGGTGAAGGCGGAGGAGACCAGTCGGCGAAGCCTGGCATGCGCCTCGTCGCCGATGTTCAGCAGATTCTCGTCCAGGGCCGGTGGCAGGCCGAAGCCCTGGTACCCGTGTTGGGAGTTGCGTGCCTCGATGGACATGCGCGGATCGGACAGCAGCGCCTTGACGTCGGCATGACGGCTGATCACCCAGACCGGCCCGCCGCTGGCCTGGATCGCCTGGTGGACGCCGCCGGCCTCGCGCAGCTGTGCATACGCGTCGTACGGGCATCCGGAGAGATGGGGGACCATCTCGATCGGCTCGGTGAAGGGCTGGCTGGGGTTCACGCGATTCCTCCGGTCGGTGTCGGGTCGGCTTCGGCGAGCTCGTGGGCGGGGGCTGTCGACTGCTCGGTGAAGTACTTTGTCACTCTCAGCAGCCATGCCAGTTCGGCGTCGAGGTTTGCGGGGATGTTCCCGGCTGTTCGTGGCAAGGGATTGTCGTTGTGTGTCGCGGCTTCACCGGCTTCGAGCGCGGCACGGATCTGTGCGGCGGTGACAGCTGCGTCGAGGTCGTCGCCCACGAAACCGCGGCCGACGAAGTGCGCCCTGAGGCGTTCCGCGTTCACAGGGTCCAGATATTGCCGAAGCGTCAGAATCCCATCCCGGATCTCCACGACGCGGCGCGCGACGTAGTACTCCACATCGCTCAGCACACGTGCCGCGGCGCGAATCCTGCCCAAGACGCTCCCGGACCCAGTGGCCAGTTGGTCATCGAACGCGATGGAGGCGTCCAACTCGTAGAAGCTCATCCACAGTGCGTGCAGCCTGATGTAGGCGACCAATCGCCGCAGCCGTTGCGCGAGTCCGGAGATACGTGGCCCCCACCAGTGCAGGGTCAGGCCGCCCATGACGAGCAACGCGCCCGACCCAGCGCTGACTTCGGCGACGTTCTCCCACGGGCCGATGTCCACCTTGACGCGAGCGACGACGATGTCTGCCAGCCGGGTGATGCTGTAGAGCAGCCCGAACGTCGCACCGATGCTCGTGGTGATCAGGCCGGTCCGAAGCCAGCTTGGGCTGACCACCTTCGCGTACCGGCGGCACAGACGGATGACCTCGACCTCGCCGATCGTGAAGGTCAGCAGGTAGATGAGTAGGTAGGCCTCGTACGCGGCCGATGCGCCGTACCACTCGGAGAACGAATGCTGGAGGTGGTGCGCCTTGAACGACTGCTGGAGTGCGTGCATGGAGTCGCTGCGAATGAACAGTGCGATCATCACGGCGACGACCACAGCGACGGCTGCGATCGTGACCCTGACACGGCGCCGCGCCCGATCCGGGGCGTAGGACCATACCTGCAGAAGGGCAAGCTGGCTCGCGGTGTAGCACATGACGAAGCACATCGAGATGAGTGCGTTCGAGCCGCGCAGGCCGGTCCAGGCATCGATCCGGTCCCAGACCCCTGCCCAACTGACCGTGAAGATCAACGCGAAGCACAAGTAGAGGTACCAGGTGGCCAGGCGTGTCGGCTCTTTGCGAATGGCGGCGAGGTGCTTGGCACTCGAGAGCACGACCATCCAGGCGAACAGCGCGGCCAGCGGATACAAGGTGGCGTTCACCGCTCACCTCGCGACAGGGAGGTCGCGATGCGCGCGATGACGTCATGAGCGCCGGGATCAGTGGCCCGCGGCAATTCTCGAAGCGGTTGGCGTCCGATCCGGCGCAGGATCAGCGTGGCGATGAGCTCGGCCTCGAACTCGTCGTCCTCGGCGTAGGAGTCGCGGCCGAGTACCCGGAAGACATCGGTGATCTTCATGCCGGCGGCGATGGTCCGCGCCAGGTCTTTGCTGAGTTCCTTGCCGGGCACGTGAGCACGGAGGATGTGCCCGATCTCGTGAAAGACGATGTGCTGCTGGTGCAGCTGTGAGGTGTCCTCTTCGTAGAAGACGTAGTCGGCCTTGGCCGTTCTCATCCAGGCGCCGCACAGCCCGCCGATCGCCATCGAGTGCGACATCAGGACGAGACTTCGGCCGATGTGCCGGCCGAGCCGCGTGCAGAAGTCTTCGAGGTCGAACGGGTCGGGCAGGTCGAGGTCGGCGACCAGCGCGGAGCACTCGCGGCGCGCCTGGTCCCGGTTCACCGGAGTGCACCAGGGGCTCGAAGCGGCACGAACCTATGTTCGATAGCTACTCGTCCGCGTCGGTATGCGACTCGGCCGGAGGTAGCCCCTCGACCTCGCGGACTCGGTCGATCATGCTCAAGACCAGCTTTACGCTCTCCGGCGGCAGGCCGACCGTGCGCATGGCCACGTCCTGGACTCCGGCGTGCTGGAGCGCGGCGACCAGCTTGAGCTGCTCGTTCGTCTCCTCGGTGTCCTCGTGTTCGTCGAAGTACGACAGCGGGACACCGAAGAACTTCGCAAGGCCCTGGATCGCATCCATCATCGGGTTCGTTCTGACCCCGTTGACCAGCTGCGACAGGTAGCCGACCGAGATCGAGGCTCCGCCGGAGTCCTCGATCGCTCGGATGGCTTCCCGGTAGGAGTACTTCTTGCCGTCGGGCTTGCGCTTGTTCTCGAACAGGTACTGCAGACGCTCGGCGATGACGCCCGGGTCGGCTGTGCCGGCCCGCGGTGAAGTGGGTTCGTCGGGCGCAGCAGGTGTCGCCGGCTCCTCGCCCGCTCCCTTGCCCTGCTTGCTCATCGACGGTCCCTTCTCGGCGTGGCTGCTGCTCGATCGCTGTCTGCTGTGGTGAACACCGCTGGGTCATTTCAGGGTACCTCGTTCGCTCCGGTTGACGTGTCCGATATGGCACAGCTTATGGTGGTTTCATGCTGTTCGCAGAGATGAACAGCTGGACCCTCGCCAACCAGCTAAGGAGCAGGTGAAAGACATGATCGCGATGTTCATCCAGCAGGCCGCAGGTCAGGTGCTCACTCACGCCGCCGGCGTCATCCCTGACCCGCCGCCGGCCGCGCCGGTCGGATCCGGTGCGATCGCCACCCTGTTCTCCTGGCTCAAGTGGGGAGCCCTGACCTGCTGTGGAGGGGCGGCTGTCACCGGCGGCTGCATGATCGCCCTCGGCAACACCTCGCGCCGGGCGGAGATGGCCGAGCGCGGGAAGGTCACCCTGTTCAGCTCCGTCATCGGAGCGGTCATTGTCGGCGTAGCGGTCACGCTGATCACCGCTTCGTACGGCTTGAGTTAGGGCCGCCACCGATCCCGCACGTATCGCCACCACCAGGAGTCACAATGCGCAACCTTATCGGCGCAAAGCGCCTATTTCCGGGAGCTCTCGCTGCCGGTGTCGTGCTGGTCATCGGGGTGATCACCGTTCCCTTGCTCGGCGGCCACGACGGTCGGCACGCCGGCAAGAAATCCGCGGCAGCGCCGCCTGTCGCAGTCCCCTCGGACCCGCTTCGTGTGGTCCCGGGTGCTCGTACGGCCGACGGCATCCAAGTCGGCTTCCCGCACACGACCGCCGGCGCGGTCAGCGCGGCGTCAGAGTACGTCGACGCCGCGGCATCCACGCTCGATCCCGACTACGCCGCGTCGGTGATGCGCGTGGCCGGCGATCCGGGCAACACGGCGCTGCCGGCGAATCTCGCAGCGAGCATCGTCAAGCTGCGGGCGGAGTTGCAGCTGCGGTCCGACGGGCCACTGGATCCGCCGACGACATTCCAGACCACGGCGCAGATGTACCAGCTGAGAAACATCGCGCCGGACGACGTCCTGGTCCTCTTGCTGACCGACAGTACGTTTATCAACTCGCGCGGCGGCATGGCCCGGACCACCGGAGTCTTTCCGGTACAGATGCGATGGATCGCCGGTGACTGGAAGATCGGGGCCATCGGCCGCGGCGGTCAGGACTACTCCGCGCTGGCGGCTACCCCTGACACTCAGGCTGCTGTGAATCAGGGGTGGCAGGCCCTGGTCGCCGCCAGCGGCGGTGCGTCATGATCCTCGCCGGAGCGGTCTTCGAGCCGTCCGGATCGGGCACGGGATGCCTGGACGGAGACATAGGCAAGTGCCTGACCGATGTGACCGCGCTGCCGGGCAAGGCGGCCGACGCAGTCGTATCCGGTGCTGAGTCCGCGGTCGGTGGCGCGGTGGGTGACGTCGCCAGCTCGGCCTGGGACTCGATCTGCCATTCCTTCGCCGACGCCTTCACCTCGGTGCTGAAGTGGTTCGGCGGAGTGTTCGCCTCGATGCCCGATCCGGACCTGGGTTCCATCCATGGCGTGTACGCGATCAGCCTGACGCTCGGCATGATCGTCGCGATGTTCCTGCTGATGCTGCAGGCCGGTTCCGTGATGTGGACACGTTCGGGTGCACCGCTGGCCCAAGCATTGACCGGCTTGCCAAAAGCGGCGCTCGCCTCGCTGCTGACTCTCGCCGTCTCGGGACAGATCATGGCTGCCTCGGACGACGTGGCGAAGTGGATCGTGTCGTCCAGCGGCAGCAGCATGGACGGGTTCTCCCAACGGCTGACGGTCTTGCTCGCGTTGAGTACGCCTGCCGGGCCTGCGATTCCGTCCGTGTTGCTTCTGCTGTTCGGCCTGATTGGCATCGGCTTGGTGCTGGTGTTGTGGTCGGAACTCGTGCTGCGCAACGCCGTGTTCTGCGTCCTCGTGGCGACCGCACCGATAGCCGCGGCAGGCCAGATCGGCTCAGCGACGACGGAGTGGTGGCGCAAGCTCGTCAAGGCCGGTGTCCAGCTGGCCTTGGTCAAGCCGGTCATCGCGCTCGTCTTCGTCATCGGCTTCGACACGGCCGGGAACGCGACCGGCATCACCGGGGTGATCTCCGGGATGGCTGTGCTGTTCATGGCCGTGTTCGCCTGGCCGGCCATCGGACGCTTCTTCACCTTCACATCGGTGTCGATGGGCGGAGCGATGGGCGCCGGTGCACTGGTCGGTGCCGTCGCTAACCGGACTGCTTCCGGCGGGCCGGGCCCCGATCCGGCGGCGTTCGGGCAGTTCTCCGAGCGCCAGGCCATGTCGGCCAACGCGGCACGGGGCGCCGGGGCCAGCGCGGGTGGCGCTGCGGGAATCGGGGCGGCGTCCGCGGGGCCCGCCGGAGTTGCGGTCGCCGCGCTCCAGGCGCTGCACAAGACCATCAACGCGGTCGGCTCGCGCATGGAGCAGCAAGCCGGGCACGCCGGGCTGGAAGGCGCGAATCCCTCGGCGTACCCCGCTGGATATCCGATGTACGGCGCTGTCCGCATGCCACGCGGTGCCATCTCATCTGCTCCGAAGAGTAAGGAGGCGTCATCACCGTGACCACCCGAGTTCCTGCCCGAACCTATGCCGGCTGGCAGTACGAGAAGGTGCACTTCCTGCTCGGACTCTCTGGCCGCCGAGCCGCCCTTGCCGGTCTCGCAGTCTTCCTGGGCCTGCAACCGCTCGCTTCCGGCCACCTCGCTGGCGCCGTCTTGTTCTGGCCACTGGCCCTGCTTTTGGCCGGATGTGCCTACGTGCGCATAGCGGGCCGAACCCTTGATGAATGGACAACCACCGTGGTCTCTTACAGCCTTCTGAAGCTTCGGAACAAGACGGTCTTCCTGTCTGGAGCCTTCGCTCCGGAGCGCGGTGTTGAGCCTTCCCGGCTGGACCTGCCCGGAGTGCTGGCACCCCTGCGCATCCTCGCATCCCATGACGGTGTGGGCCGAGAGATCGCGGTACTACATCACCCGCACGCCTGCACGTATACGGCGGTAGCGGTGGTCGACCCGGCCGGGCTGGGTCTGCTCGATGCCGATCGGGCTGAGGCGATGGTGCAGGCCTGGGGTGAGGTGCTTGCCTCGCTGTGCACCGAGGAGCAGCCGATTGCCCGGCTCCAGTTCGTCTCGCGCACCGTGCCGGAGTCCGGGGGAGCGCTGCGCACCTGGCACACCGCTCACCTCGACCCCGCTGCTCCGCTTGCTTCGGTCATGGCGAATGAGGCACTGCTGGCCGCTACGTCGGCCACGTGCCGCCGCCAGATGTGGCTGGCGATATCCCTGGACGCCCGCCGTGCCCTGGCCGCGATACGTGGGGCGGGTGGCGGCGACAAGGGAGCCTTCCGGATCCTCGGGCAGCAGGTACGGGCACTGAGCCCTCAGCTCGTGGGTGCAGGTATCAAGGTCACCCATTGGCTGGACACCCCGGAGATGTCGGAAGCCATCCGTACTGGCTTCGACCCCCACGCTGCGGCCTTGCTGGATCAGCGTCGTGCGGAGGCTGACGATCAGATCGGCCAGGGCGCGATGCCTGTGGTCCAGGCCGGTCTCGACCCGTCTGCCGCCGGCCCGGCCGCGGCCGAGAACTCGTGGTCGTCGTACCGGCACGACGGCGCCGTATCGGTGACCTACGCGATCCACGCCTGGCCGATCTCGCCCGTTTACGCGACCGCGCTGGCATCGGTGCTGGCCGATGCGACCCACAGACGCTCGTTCTCATTCGTCGTCGAGCCGCTCGGGCCGCGTGCGGCGCAGAAAGCGGTGATGGTCGAACGGACGAAGCGCGAGGTCGGCATCAGGCTGCGAGCCCGCACCGGCCAAGCGGTCTCCGCCTTCGAGCAGGTCGCGCTCGACCGCGCTGCGGCGCAAGAGGCAGAGCACGCACACGGGTCTGGCCTGTGTCGCTTCACCGGCTACCTCACAGTGACGGTCGACGACCCGAACGAGCTGCCGGACGCCTGCGCGCAGGCAGAGGCCGGCGCAGCTCTCATCGGGATTGAGCTGCGGCGGATGTACGGCGCCCAAGACACAGGCTTCGCCATGACCCTTCCCGTGGGTCTCGGCCTTCCGGCGAAGCGGTGGTGAGCGGGATGCGTAGCCCTTTGAACAGGCGGCGCGAGCTCGTAGCCTCTACCAGCCTTCCGGCCGTCGCGATCACTACGCTCCGACCGCCGGTCCCCGCTGCTCATCCTCCCGTCGCATCTGCCGTGACCGGTCGTGCTGAGCTGCGCTCCCCGAGCAGCGCTCCGCGGCGGGGGATCAACAGGCCATATGCCGGCCGTGCGGTCCGTGCTCCGCAGCCTCGGGTCTACCGGGCCGCGACGTCGCAGCTCGCCGGGCTCTATCCGTTCCTGTACGGCGGCGGCGTACCCGCGATCGGACCCTGCATCGGCACGAACCTGCTCAGCGGCGCGGCGTTCTCCTGCCATCCGATCGCGTGGCTCAACAACGGGCTGATCACCAATCCCAACGTGCTGTTCACCGGTATCCCCGGGGCTGGCAAGTCCGCGCACATCAAGGCTCTCTCACTGCGGCTGATGTCGTACGGCGTCAAGACTCTCGTCCTCGGCGACCTGAAGAACGAGTACAAGGAGCTCGCGCACGGGCTCGGCGTCGAGCCCGTGCAGCTGGGCCCAGGACTCCCGGCCCGGCTCAACCCCCTCGATGCCGGCCCTCTCGGTGAGGACCTGCCCAGCGACCCCGTCGAGCTGGAGGAGCGCCTGGCCGAGATCCACCGGAGACGGCTTACCCTGCTCAACGCCCTGCTGGCCACGAAACTCGGGCGTCCGCTCTCGCCGACTGAGGAGGCCGCCGTCTCTCTGGCCATCCACGAGGCGACGGGACAGGCAGGCGGGGCCACCACCTTGGTCGATCCGACGTTGCCGCAGGTGTGGGGCGTACTTCGGGACCCGACCGACGAGATGGCCCGAGACCTCCGGGTCCGCGGCGGGGACGCCGAGGAACTCCGCGACCTCGTGCGCGACGTCACCGACGCTCTACGCGCGATGGTCCGCGGCTCGCTCTCCGGTCTGTTCGACGGCCCGACCACCGTCGCCCTCGACTTCACCGCGCCGATCCAAACCGTCGACCTGTCCCGGCTCGACGGCCGGGGCGACGAGACGATCGCGATGACCCTTGCGTGCGTCTCCTCCTGGGGCCAGTCCGCGATCGACGACCCGGCCGGCCCGGTGCGCCTTGTCGTACGAGATGAACTGTGGCGCGCAATGAGGATCCCCGCGATGGTGCGCAAGCTCGACGGCGACCTGCGCCTGTCCCGAGCCACCGGCACGATCCAGGTTCTCGCCACGCACAGGTTGGCTGACTTCGAGACGGTTGGCGCGGCCGGGACTCCGGAAGCGGCGATCGCGGCGAACCTCATCGCCAGCTGCGACGTGCGAGTCTGCCTGGCCCAGGACGTCGCTCCGCTTGCGATGACCCGCGACGCCATCGGGCTCACGGGTGCCGAATGCGCCCACATAGCCTCCTGGGGAGCCGCGCACATCGGCCACGCCCTGTGGAAGGTCGGTCGGCACCACTCAGCCGCGGTTCGTCTGGAGCTGACGCCGCTCGAACGTGAGTGGTTCTACACCAACCAGCGGATGTCGGCGTGATGGCTACCCGTTCTGCGGGCCCTTCGCCGGCCCGGTACCTGGTGCACGACGCCAAGGACCTGGTCCTCACGCTCGCCGTCGGCCTCTTCGCCGTGGCAGGGATCGGCACCTGGGCGTGGGGCGAACTGGCGGGACTGTTGGCGCGCGGCGGTCTCCCGGGCGTTTCGCCTTCACGGAGTCTGTCGATCGCCACGCGCCTGCTGGGACATCTGGGCGATCCCCGCATGGCCTGGCCGGCCGACGCGGCCGCCGTGCTACCGGGGCCGGTGTCGTTCTACTGCGCGGGATGTCTTCTGCTCGCTGGCTGCGCTGCGGTGAGCTTCGTCGGGCTACGGCTTTGGGTGCGCTTCAAGCGGCGCGATGACGGGTTCGCTGCCCGCTCTGACCTCACGGTCCACCTGGCTGAGTCGGCGGTCATGAAGCGTGGGCCGGTGGTGCGCCCGAGCCTGAAGGAGGCATCGTTCGGCCTTGCCGACGTCGGCCTGCCGCTTGGCCGCTCCGTCCCGGACAAGGTGAGGCTGGCGGTGTCGACGGAGGACTCCGTCGTCGTGATCGCCGCTCCTCGTCAGGGTAAGTCCTCGCAGGTCGTGATTCCGTGGGTACACCGCTGGCCCGGCTCTGCGCTGGTCACGTCGATGCGGATGGACGTGCTGCTGGCCACCGCGGCCCTTCGCGAGAAGCAAGGCCCGGTCGCGGTCATGGCACCGACGGGGATGACGTCGTGGCCGTCGTTGGTCCGGTGGTCGCCGACGTCCGGCTGCAAGAACCTCGACAAAGCCCGCGAGCGTGCCGAGGTGATGGTCACCGTCGGCCGTAGTGAGAAGCAGGATTCGTCGAACGCCGGGTACTTCGGCGCCAACGCCACCAACCTGCTCACCCTGTGGCTGCACGCCGCGGCGCTCGCCGGGCGCTCGATGATCGACGTTCTCACGTGGTCTCTGAACGACCGCGACGACACCCCAGTCAAACTCCTGCGCGATCACCCGGCGGCTGCGCCCGGCAGTGCTCAGTTGCTGGACGGTCTCTACCGGACGCCACCGGAGACGAAGTCCGGCTTGTGGACCACCGTCCAGACCGCGTTGGCGCCGCTGCTCTCGCCGACTGCGCAGGCCACGTTTTGCCCCGAAGACGAGTCCGACGTCTTCGATCTGGAGTCCTTCCTACGGTCGAAGGGGACCGTCTATCTGCTGGTTGAGCGGAAGCAGGCCAGCGCTCTGGCACCGCTGATCGCAGTGTTCGTCGACGAGCTGATAGAAACCGCGAAGCGTATCGCCGACACGATGCCGGGAGGGCGGCTCGATCCGCCGCTCGCGCTGTTCCTCGACGAGATCGCGAACGTTGTCCCGCTCCCGTCGTTGCCCGACCTGATGTCGTTCGCCGGCGGCTCCGGCATCTTCATCGCCGCCATCCTCCAGTCCCGGGCGCAGGCCGAGGCGCGTTGGGGCTCGGAACAGGCCGCGATGCTCTGGGGAGCTGCCACCGTCAAGCTCATCCTCGGTGGTCTGTCCGGCGCCGAGCTGCGAGACCTATCGGAGAACCTGGTCGGCGAATACGACCGGCACATGACCACCTACCAGCGCTCGGACGATGGTTCGATCACCACCGGAACCTCGGTTCAGCAACACAAGACCATGACCGCCGAGGACATCCGCACACTCAGCTCTGCCGAGCGCGAAGCGCTGGTCATCCACGCCACCACTCCCGCCGTGAAGATCCGCATGACGCGCCACTACGAAGGCCCTGACGCGGCGCTTTACGCCCGTGCGGAAAAGGCTGCGTACGCGATCCTGGAGGAGCAGATTCCGTGAGCGCCTTCGAGGAACGCCATGCGAGACCACCGACCATAGGCCCGAGCGCCGGGCGACGGATCCGCGGACGTCCGCGGCAGACCGCCAGTCGGCTCACGCGTAGGCCGCGGCCGACGCCGGAGCCCGTGGGGTACGGCCGGGGTCGGCCGGCGACCGGTGACGCTCCTGTGCCGCTTGCCGAGTGGCACTCGATGACCGAACCGGAGTACACGCTCGCCTGGGAGCAGCTTCGCGACTGGACCGTGTGGCTCGTTGGCCGCTACCGCCTGGTCCTTGAAGACCGGCTGCCGGCCTGCTGGCCCGAGCATCCGGAACTGATCGAGGAGCTCTGGGCGCTACGTGCTTGGCGGATGGAGGCCTACGGTCCCGAGGGCGCCGGACAGTCAGCCGTCTACTGGCACCAGGCCCTTGTTGCCTTTCTCGGACACGTCTCCGTCTGGTGGGCCGGTGGCTGCCGTGCCGGGCATTCGAGCCCGAACACCGACCTCCGCCCCGAGCAGGTCCGCAGCTGGAAGTACGCCAGCCCACTTGTCGGTATTCCGCGGCAGCCGCACCCAATCTCAACCGAACTCAACGTCATCACCACCGAGCAGATGCGGGCCCTGACGGACGCCGGGCTGGCCCACCCACAGCACGAGACCATCGCCGCCTTCACCTACTACGACGGCTCCTGGTGGGCCTTCGGGCCACCCGAGGGCGAGGACGGCACCGCGATGTGGTTCCGCGCAGACGACGCGGACCTCGACACCAACACCGAAAGCGAGAACTCCCATGACCATCACTGAATCCCGTGACTGCCGTGCAGACCACCGGGCGTACATCGAGTCAGTGCGGGTTGCGCTGCTGCTAGAGGGCATCCGCGTAGGCGACGCGGCCTTCAACACCGGCACCGTGCGATCGGCGACGATGACGCTGCTCGCGCCCGATGACGACTTCGACGAGCCCTGGCACCACACCTTCGCCAGCGCCGAGCGCGTGGAACTGCGCTGGACCGAGGAAGACGGCTGGTCCCTGTTGGCTCTTCACACCAGCGGCGACAGGTGCCTGCCGACCATCTGGCGGCCCGGCTTCGGGGCGGTCCTTCCTGCCAATGAGATCTGCGCCTGGCTCGCCGTCCTGCTGACCATGCCGGGGGTCTCTCCGAGCCAGGACGACGGCCCGTACCGCTCTCATCAGACCGACGATCCCGCCTTCGAAGCCTCCCTGGCCTTCTACGCGATCTGAGCCGCCCGCACAGCCCCGGCTCACCGCCGGCCCGCACCACACGGAGGCCGCACCATGGCCGAATCCCTTCTCACGAAGACCACGGACGTCGGTCCGATCAGCCGCGCCCGTGCCAGCCTGGCCGCGCTGGAAACACTCGACCGGCTACACCAGGCGCCGCAAACACCACCGGCGCCCGGAGACCTGACGACGCTGCGCGGCTGGTCCGGATGGGGACCGCTCGCCCCGGCTCTGGAACGCTCACGAACCGGAAGCTGGAAGGAGATCGGCGAGCGTATCGCCTTCTTGCTGCCAGACGATCATTACAACGACGGGGTCCAGGCGACCTACAACGCCTTCTATACGCCGCCGCAGATCACGGCGGCATGCTGGCAGATCCTCGCCGATCTCGGATTCTCCGGTGGAAGGGTCCTCGAACCTGGTTGCGGCGCTGGGGCATTCATCGCCAACACGCCCGACGAGATTCCCGCGGCCTGGGTCGGCGTCGAACGTGATCCCACCACGGCCGCCATCGCCCGCATGCTGAACCCGGACGCCACCATCCACGCCAAGAGGCTGGAGGAGACCCCGCTCGCGTCGTACAGCATGGACGCGGTGCTGGGTAACGTGCCCTTCGGCGACACCAAGGTCTACGACCCGACCACACCGCGCGAAGTATCTGCGAACCTGCACAACTACTTCATCTACCGCTCGGTGAAGGCGTTGCGCCCCGGAGGCATCGCCGTGCTGGTCACCTCGCGGTACACCATGGACGCGGCTGGCAGCACCGGCCAGATGGCCCGGTATCTGATAGCGCTTGAGGCCGAGTTGCTTGGCGCGATTCGTCTACCGAACGAAGCTCTTACCTCGGGCGGCACAGAGCCCCTTGTTGACGTACTGGTGCTGCGCAGACGTCGCACCGGCGAGGCGTCTCTTCCCGACCAAGACCAATGGATTACAACCGGCGCGTCTGTCGGTGGGCAGCAGGTCAACAACTACTTTCTGACGAACCCGAACATGGTGCTCGGCGAATTGGCCGAGGACCAGGCGCCGCGCTGGGGCCGAACTCTGCGTGTCGATGTCCGGCCGGACGACCCGCCGGTTGAGCTCGCCATCGCAGCGGCCGGAAGTGAGATCGTGCGCCGAGCCACGGAGGCAGGTCGGCGATGGGATGTAGACGCCGGCGCCTCGCCGATCACGGTCGAGACCGCGCCCTTCGAGCTACGCGCCGACGGGAAGAAGGAGGGATCGTTCCACCTGGTCGACGGCGTCGTGCACGAAGTCGTCGACGGCGCGCTCACCGTGGTCGGGCGACCCGGCAAGGAACTGCCGAAGCTGGTGGCCCTCCGCGACGCGGCACTGGCCCTGCTGGACGCCGAGACCGACCACAGCCGCCCCGATGAAGACCTTGCCCCGCTCCGGGCTGAAGCGGCGCGTCGCTATGACGCCTACGTCAAGGCGCACGGATACCTCAACCGATACACGGTCGTAGAAGGCAAGCCCGACGAGGACGGCTCGGTGACCACCTCACGGCGCCGACCTGCGATGGGCGGGTTCCGCCGGGACCCGGACTTCGTCACGGTCCTCGCCCTGGAGGACTTCGACGACGACACCCGCAGCGCGACCAAGGCTGCCCTGCTCACCCGCCGCGTCAACCGGCCGCGGTCCCGCGCTACCCATGCTGAAAGCCCAGCGGAGGCCGTCGCACTGTGCCGCGACGAGCTGGGCCGCTTCGACGTCGAGCGCGTAGTCGAGCTACTGGGAGTAGCTGAGGAGGAGGCGGCGCGGCAACTCGCGGACGTGGCGTTCATCGACCCTGATACAAACGCCTGGACACCGGCCGACGAGTACCTGAGCGGGAATGTGCGGACCAAGCTGGCGCGAGCGCGCGTCGCGGGCGCTGCTGACCGCGACCGCTTCGGACGCAACGTCCCGGCCCTCGAAGCCGTCATCCCTGCGGACCTCGAACCTGAGCAGATCGAGGCCAACCTCGGCGCGCCGTGGATACCGGCCACTGACGTGAGCGAATTCGCTCGAGAACTACTTGGGTTCCCAGTCAAGATCTGGCATGAGCCACGGACCAACACCTGGAGCGTGACCGCGAGCCGGCGCGCGGAGGAATCTGCGGCAGCCACAGCCGATTGGGGCACCCATCGACTCAACGCCTACCAGCTGCTCGAATACGGTCTCAACGGCAAGGCGCCTGTGGTTTACGACGTCATCGACGACAGGCGGGTTCGCAACCAGGACGAGACGATCGCCGCGAACGACCGCCTCGACGCCATCGCCGGGCGATTCGCGAACTGGTGGCGGGAAGACCCCGATCGCGCTGATCGCCTCACGCACGACTACAACCAGACCTTCAACGCGGTCGTGCCCAGAAAGTACGACGGCAGCTACCTGACCTTCCCGGGCCTGGACGCAGAGTTTGAGCCCTACTCTCATCAGCGCGACATGGTCGCCCGCATGATCTCGGGCGACGACGCCCTGTGTCCGTACCCGGTCGGCACCGGCAAGACGGCGACCATGTTCATGGCCGCCATCAAGCTCAAGGCCCTCGGGCTGGCGTCGAAACCGCTGATGATCGTGGTGCCCTCGACCCTGGAGCAGATCGCCCGCGACGGCAAACGGCTGTTTCCCAACGCTCGGATTCTCATGGCGGGGAAGGAGGACCTCGCGACCGCCCGCGGGCGCAAGCTGTTCGCGGCGCGCTGCGCGATGGAGGACTGGGACGCGGTGGTCATGTCCCACCCTTCCTTCACCTCGCTGCCTGTCCATCCGACGGTGAAGGCGGAGTACCTGTCGACGCTCGCTGCCGACTACAGAACCGCGCTCATCGCAGCCAAGGCGGATCGCGCTGAGCCGCGCAAGATCAAGCAGATCGCCAAGATGGTCGACAACCTCGACGCCCAAGCCAAGGCGCTGCCGAACCACGCCACCGACGACGGGGTCTTCTTCGAACACCTGGGCACCGACTATCTGCTCGTCGATGAGATGCACTACTTCAAGAACCTCGGTGTGCCGGTGCACACCGACGGCTTCGCGATCAACGGCTCCAAGCGTGCCCAGGACCTGGACATGAAGCTGAGCTGGCAGCGGGGCCAGCATCCGGGCCAAGGCGTGGTCACCGGGTTCACCGGCACCCCGGTCTCCAACACGCTGCTCGAAATGTTCATCCTCCAGCACTACCTCCAGCCGCAACGGCTGGAGGAACTCGGGCTGGCCTCGGCAGATGCCTGGGCAGCGCTGTTCGTACGCTTCGGCACGGGAGTCGAGATCACCCCGGACGGCGGGTTCCGGCTCAACCGCCGGCCGGTGGAGATCATCAACATCCCCGAGCTGATGCACACCGTCGCCGAGTTCGCCGAACTGCGGGCACCCGAAGCCTTCCCCGTGGTGCGGCCCGAGGCGCAGCGGCACATCGTGGTGGTCGACGCCTCCGACACCGTGCGCGACTACGTGCGCGAGCTGGGGGAGCGGGCAGACGACATTCGGGCCGGCGGAGTGTCGCCAAGCTTCGACAACATGCTCAAGATCTGCTCGGACGGCCGCAAGGTGGCGCTTCACGAGTCGCTCGTCGGCCTCGAATCCGAGGGCCCCGGCAAGATCGGCGCCGTCGTGGCGAACGTCGCCCGCATCTACCACGAGACCAAGAACCTCGAACTCGCCGGTGACAGCGCCGGCATCACGGGCCGGCTTCAGCTGGTGTTCTGCGACCTCGGCACGCCGAACAAAGACAAGGGAAACCAGGCCTACGGCATCATCCGCCAGCAGCTGACCGCCGCCGGCGTCCCGCTGCGAGGTATCCGCTTCATCCATGAGGCTGCCACTGATGCTCAGCGCCTGGTGCTGTTCGACCAGTGCAACAAGGGCGAAGTCAACGTGCTGCTCGGGTCCACCGACAAGCTCGGAGTCGGCGTCAACGTCCAGCGGCGCGCGATCGCCCTGCACCACATCGACGCGCCCTGGCGGCCTGATCAGGTCGAGCAGCGCGAGGGCCGGGTATGGCGGCCGAAGAACCTGAACCCGCACGTGAACATCTACCGCTACGTCACCAAGGACTCCTTCGACGCCTTCATGTGGCAGACCCTGGAGCGCAAAGAGAAGGCCATGCGCCCGATCCTGTCCGGCCAGGTCGCAGCGCGCAGCATCGAGGACATCGGCGATGTGGCCCTTGACTACGGCCAGATCAAGGCGGTCGCCACGGGCAATCCGATGCTCGCAGAGCTGAACGAACTGAACGTCAAGGTCAAGAGCCTCGCGAGCCTGGCGGCCAGCCACCAGCGCAACCAACGCCGCCTGCGTGCCGACATCCACACCTTCACCATGCAGGCTGCCGCGGCGGCGACCACCTGTCAGGCGTTGGACAGCGTTGCCCAGTTTGCCGCTGCCCACAGCGTCGACTCGCCATGGCGAGACCCCGATGGAAACGTGGTCTCCTCGGAAGACGTCCCCGCGCTTCTCGGGGGTCTGGCCGAGTCCACCATCGCCAACGGCTACTGCGACCGTGAAGTGGTCTGGCGCGGGATGACCATCGACTTCACATGCGCGAGGAAGGGGCGGGAGGAACTGCTCTCTGCGCGCGTCATCACCGGCGACAACCGGCATCGGGTCGATGTCCCGCTCAATGCTGCCTGGACGGCGAAGGGCCAGCACTGGCGCATCCGGGACGCTATCGCAGCCGCAGTCGACGGAGCGCACGAAGTAGCGGCTGAGACGCGGGCCAACATCGAAGTGCTTCAGCAGCGGATCACTGAGAACGAAGCCGCCATGGGCCAGCCGTTCGCCGACCAAGCCGCTCTGGACGAGGCCCGCGGACGGCGTGCCGCACTCGACGCGGCGATCCGCGAACAGGCCGCCAAGGATGAAGAAGCACGCCGCAATCGGACCGCGCGTACAGAGGAGAAGTCCACGGTTGCCGACGTGGACGATGAGCGGGCTGCGCTGCTTACCCGCATGCTTGCAGCGATATCCACCGTCGCCTCGCGCGCGGAGGCTGAACACGAGCAGGTGGTGCTCAACGGCGCCGAAGCCGCTCGCGCGCTCGTCCCAGCTGGCGTCGTTGACGTGCCCGCACACGTTGACAGCGGTGAGTCGGTCGCGCACGAAGCCGCGTTGGTGGAAACGCCGCCTGCAGCAGGTGAGGTATCGCCGGCCCAGCCAGAGCAGGCCACCGCCTCGACACCGACACGGCCCGAGTCTGAACCCCAGCTGGCGCGCGAGCCGCGCACCGTTCCTTCAGGTCCGGACCTGCGGCCCTCGCCTCCGACAGTGCATCCGGCCGTCCAGGAGCCCAGAGCAAAGGAGCCACCGCAGATGTTGGAGCGAGCAATCGCACTGGCCAATCAGGGATTCCACGTCTTCCCGCTCAAGCCAGGCACCAAGAGGCCGATGTTCAAGGCGTGGGAAAGCCTGGCGACCACCGACCCCAAGCTGATCACCCGCTGGTGGAACGCCACGCCGAACGCGAACATCGCCATCGCTTGCGGGCCGTCGAACCTACTCGTCATTGATTTGGACAAAGCCAAGAAGCCCGGTGGACCGCAGCACGGCCAGCAAACGCTCACGGCGTTGGCGGCCGGCCGTGAGCTGCCCAGCACTTTCACCGTCGCCAGCGCCCGCGGTGGCAGGCATCTCTACTTCCGCCAGCCCGAAGGCGTCGCGCTGCGGAACACCGTCGGCAGCGACACCGCCGGCCTCGGACCGCTGATCGACACCCGCGGCCACGGCGGCTCCATCGTCGCACCGGGCTCCGTCTTCGAAGGCGGAAGCTACGGCATCGAACACGAGGCGCCCATTGCGGAGGTACCCGACTGGATCATCGAGGAGCTTGGCAGCAGAAAGAGCATTGCTGAGCCCGCTCCGGCGCCAGCGCTTCCGCGTGCGCCCATCACTGATCGTCGTCGTAGCGCCTACGCCAACACAGCCCTCAACCGCTCTGCAGACGCTGTAGCGACCGCACCGGAAGGGGTGCGCAACGACACGCTCAACCGGGAGGCGTTCCGCATGGGCCGTCTCGTCGGTGGGGGTGTCCTGCAGCGAGACGACGTCGAGAGTGAGCTGGGCCGCGCAGCGCATCACGCCGGACTTCCGACCGGCGAAGCGGCGAACACCATCGCGTCCGGCCTGTCCGCCGGCACCAGCCGCCCGCGCTCCGTTCCAGACCGCGATCCCCTTCCTCGACCCCCCGACCGTTGAAGGACAGCGACATGACCACTACGACATCCCAAAACCCCGAACCAGTCGATCAGACCACGACGCTTCCTTCGGCAGAACCGGCTGCCTCCGCTGTCGAGATTTCTCCGGACGTTCCGGCAGAGTCGGTCAGCGAACCAGAGCCAGTTATGGAACGCGACGAGGGCGTCTGGGGCGATCTTCGCTCCAGCTTCCACCACGCCCATCAGGTCTTGCTCGACTGGACCGACGATGGTTCTGCCGACGATCTCAAACCTGCGCTGGACGAGGCGTCCAGGGTTATCGCAGAAGCCGCTGTCGCGAGCGGTCGAGACGACGGCGGACTGGTGGTTGGCGACTCGCGCAACACCGCCTCTGTCGACCAAGCCGTTCGCGACGAGTCTCCCGCCTTCGTGCAATCAGTGGACGATGCGTACGCAGACGCGCAGGCAGCGGGCCTCGCCACCGATAGCCTGGAGTGGACGGGCGTGAGCACCATCCGCGGCGCGATCCGCAACCTGTGGGACACCATCCGAGCCGTCTCTGGCCGACGTTGGGCCGAGCTGTTCGTAGACATTCGCGTAATGGGTCCTCTGAACACCCTCGCCACCCGAGCTGCCCGCGGTATTGCGACCATTGCCGGCCGCGCGGTGAACCGCCTCGAGCTGCGCGGCGCACTGCGGCAGCCTGGCGTCGACTCGTTGGCGAGCTTGCGTGGGGCGTACATCAACGCGCGAAGCCAGGTCCGGGCTCACGCCGCCACCCACGAATGGCAACGCATCGCGGCTCTGTGGGGCACGGTCAACACGCTTGCCCGGCAGGTCGGAGATCCGGGAATCCGCGCGGTGGTCGCGCGAACTGCCGACGCCATCTCCGACCACGCGGACGCGCTTAGCCGTCGGCTCCACCAGGCCGGTCAAGCCGGCGCCACGCGCACGATCACCGATCTCGCCCGAGCGGCTGAACATCATGCCTCCGCGCTTCGCGCGAGCACCAACCAAGCGTTGAGCGCTGGACCAGATGTTGTACCGGCCGCAGAGGTCTCGGCCGGCAAGCTTGCCACCGGCCTCGTGGCGCCTCAGAGCATGGACGCGTCCGCACTTCAGGCAAGAGCACACGAGGTAGCCCGACTCGCCCGGGCCAGGCAGGGTCAGGAGGCGAGGGCGGACGGTGCCGTTCCGCGCGGCACTCACGGCGTCAACGTCGCGCGTGATCAGGAAGATCAGCTGATGCGACTTCGGTCGCTGGCTCCCTCGCTGCAACCCGTCAGAGGACCGCGTCGGTCAATGTGATGTTTGGCCCGCGTCGGCAGCCACCCAGCCGCAGATCTTCGATGCTTCGCGAGAAGTTTCAGCATGGCTTTGCACGCTTGGGACTCGGCAGTGCTCTACGTTGCATGACGAGGAAACGGAACACGGAGCCCGGCCCGGCCGAGGCGGGTTCGGCGATCGTGGTGCTTGTCTTCAACGCTGTGGTTGCCGGGTTGGGCGGCCTGTACGTCGCGACACGGTCCACGCCGGTGGTAGCCGTGGTCGGTGCGGTGGCAGTCGCGGTGCTTGCCGTCGTGCGCCGTTGGGACCGTACGTGAAGAACGGGGTGCCGGCGGATTGGACAGCACCGAGATGGGCTTCGACGGGTTCTTCCGACAGCACTACAGTCGCTATGTCGCGTATCTGATCAAACTCGGTTTTACCCGGCAGGAGGCGGAAGACGCGACCAACGAGGCGATGACCGAGGTGTACAGGCGCTGGAGCCAGGTGACCAACCCCATCGCGTATGTCTACAGAACCGTGCTCAACCAGGCCGTGGCTGAGCGGCGACGCAGCGACCGAGGCCTTGACGCGGCGAGTCGGGCGGTGTCAGGTGATCCCCGTCACCTCTTCGACGGCGTGGCGTACAAGGACGACCACATTCTCCTGCTGGATCTGCTGCGGAGGCTGCCGCCGAACCAGCGGAAGGTACTCGCGTTGGATCTGGCGGATCTCGACGTCACCACGATCGCCGAAATTCTGGACGTCGATCCGTCAACGGTCAGGTCTCACCGCCGCCACGCCCTTAAGGCACTGCGGAAGCTCGCATGTGAACAGAACCCTTCATTGAAGGATGGTGAGATGCCGTGACACAGCCATCCGGTGGCACCAACAAGCAGTTCCGGCAGTGGATGACGCGTGCCAGCCAAGACCTCGACTCCGCCGTTGCTCAGGCTCTAGATGTTCCAGCCACACTTGCTCGGGTTAAGGCGCCGGCGGCCGCGCCGTCAGCCATGATTGCCAGCGCCGACCATGGAACAAGAGGCCGGACTTTTCTGGAGGGACTCGAGTTTGGAGAGGACCCCGAGATCGAGGCCGAACTGCGCTTCTTCGAAGCGCTTCGGGAAGGCCGGCTGTTGGAGTATCTGACAGCGAATCCTGTCACGGGGAATGCGGTGCTCTACCGATGCGTCGCGGATCTCGTCTACGAACGGTTCACCCGGCACGTTGAACGGAGACGGGGGCACCTCGGCTGTGCCTCGTCGATGACACGACTCCTGCCTGAGTGCCACGACCGGTACCAGGACGACGTTGAGGCGGTCCGGGCCGACTTGCTGCGACACGCCCACCGGCCGATCGAGAATGTGCGGGGATGGCTGGCGGCGCGCCTGGTGCCGGTAACCGTCGACGCCAACCGGAGGCGTCGCGGGGAGCGGGGCGCGCAGCAGCGTCCACGCGTGCCCGGTTGGCTTCGCGACGAGCTCGGCGGCGATCCGTGGTTGATTGAGCTCGCGCTGCAGATTTTGACCTGGGCGGGTGTGCCGGCCGGAATGGTTGGTGGGCTGTGGCCGCTCGGCGCCTGGGCTGACCGACGTGCCAAGGTCGCCGGCGGCCACGATGTCAGCCAGTCCCGGGTCGCCGAGGACGTCGAGCGGGTGCTCACGGCGATGCGGACGAACCCGGTTTGGTACGAGATGTATGTTGAGCGGCCGCTTGGTCGAAAATCCACGCCGGTCGTGGCGCATCTTGACGCCGGTGCACCTTTGGTGATCACCGATGCCGGAGATGCCGCACTGCTGTCGCTGGCAGAAGAAGCTATCGCCGGGGTTGAAGCGCGCGTCGCGCTGGGCGAGGATCCGCGAGCCGCCGTATTCGAGGTGCTTACAGCCATCTTCCACAGCGACGATCCAACGCAAACCACCAGCTCCGAAGTTGAGCAGCATGCTGTGCGCGTTGCAACTCTGCTGACAGACGCCAGCGCTCGCGAGCGAATTGTCGACGAGGTTCTCAACATCATCAATGAGGCAAGGCGCTAAGAAGGCGGTGCGCCGGTGGGGGAGACCGCGACGTAACAGCGTCAATCCCCCAACGGCTCCCACGCCGATCGCGACGTGCGCACCTAAGCCTGGTGATGGCGGTGACGACCTGAATCGGTCAAGCAGTACATCCTCCGCGTAGTTGGCGTTATCGCCTTGCTCGCTGACCCTATACGTCGCATTCGGCCGCAGTTCAAGGTCGCGCGTCACTGTCATCGAATACGTGTGCTGATTCGCTCGCGCCAGTTCGTTGACAAGGGGCATCGATGACTAGGTGGCGTGGCTGGTCGTTGGTCTCATTCATCCTGGTACTCGCACTGGCGGCCACCGCGCTGCCGGACGGTCCGGCGCGTGCGAAGCAAGCGTCGAAGGCGCACTGGGTGAACTCCGCGCCGTTGCCGCCGGGCATCGTGTCGGCGGCACATAAAACGCCACAGCTGCCGCCTACGCAGCCGCCGGCGCCGTCCAGCGGGCCGATGCACGACGCGGTGCAGAAGATCAAGGAGGCGCAGAACCACGTGCCGGTCAACGCCGCCGGCACTCCGCCGCGAGCGGACATCGCGGCGCAGAACGCGAAACTGGCGGCGGCGCGTGCGAAGGGTTGGCTTGTCGGCAACGGGCCGGCGAACGGTCGTATCAAGGCTCCGCGGTTCAAGGTCGGGCCGGACAACATCGGGGATTCGAAGGCGGCGCCGGCGGGTGCGGTCTACGGCGCGACGTACGCGCCGGCGTCCGGTTTCGATGTGAATCCGCGGTACGACACGCCCGGTGAGATGTGGGTGACGGTGACCAACACCGGGAACTTCACCTGGGCTGCGAACACGGTCAGTATGGGCTATCACCTATACAGGTCCGATGGCAGCAGCTATAACCTCAATGGTCTGAGCTCGGCGATCACCGTGGACGTGCCAGCGGGCAGTTCCGTGACCGTCTATTGCAGCTTCGAGTACCTTCCCGCGGGCTCTTTTAAGCTTGTGTGGCGTTACCGTCCGCGTCGTAGCCGGTCGCGGTGACCGCCGCCGGGTGGACGACGCCGCCCGGGGGCACTTCTACCGTGGCCTATGCCGCCTCCTACGACGCCGAGGGCCGGCTGACCCACCGGGTCGACGTCACCGGCGCCACCGACTACACCTACTCCGGCATGGCCGACGTCGCGACCGAGACGGACATGGTCTCCGGCACGACTCGGGCCTACACCTACGACACCGCCGGGCAGTTGCAGAACGAGAAGGATTCCAACTCCGGCACCGCGGGTCCCACCACCACCTACGGCTACGACGCCCTGGGCCGGATCAGCTCCCAGACGCTCACCGATCCGACCAACGCCCAGCTCGGGCAGTTGCAGTACAACTGGGACCCCAACGGCAACCTGACCAGCAAGGCCGGCACTGGCACCTACGCCTCCGAGGGCTCCCACACCTACAGCTACGACGCCGCCGATCGGCTGCTGGACGACACCACGAGCGTCGGCGGCACCACCAGCAGCCAGGAACAGTACACCTGGGACCCGGTCGGCAACCGCACCACGGTGACCGACCTGAACGCCGCCGGGACCACCACCAGCACGTCCAACGCCACCTTCGACCAGCGCAACCGGCTGCAGACCGTCACCGCCTCGGATGCCACCACCACCTACTCGTGGTCGCCGCGCGGCACCTTGGCGAGCACCAGCAAAACCGTCACCGCCACTGGCGCGACCATCATCACGGCCGACAAGTTCGACGCCTTCGGGCAGCTCATCACCGACGGCACCGCCACCTACAGCTACGACGCCCTCGGCCGGTTGCAGAACAACGGCAACGGCGCCAGCGGGCTGAACCAGTACTCCCAAGCCAGCCTGGAACCGGCCAGTGACGGCAGCTGGAACTACGCCCGCGCGCCCGGCGACTCCAGCGCGCCCCTGGCCGCGACACCGGTGAGCGGCGGCAGTGGCAGTGCCCTGAGCCTGCAAACCAACGCCCACGGCGACATCATCGCCGGCACCAACCCCAAAACCGGCGCGCTGGCAGCCAGCCGGAGCTACAACGCCTTCGGCAACGTCACCAGCAGCAGCGGAAACCTGCCGAACCTCGGATACCAGGGCGGCTACACCAGTCCCACCACCGGCCGCACCTACGCCCAATCACGCTGGTACGACCCGACGGCCGGCATCTTCCTGTCCGAAGACAGCGCGGCCCCGGCCCCGCACAACGCGGTCGGGACGAACCTCTACGCGTACGCCGCGGCCAACCCCACCAGCGCTTTCGACCCGAGCGGGCACGACTGCGGCGTCTTCTCCCCGGTCTGCGACATCTTCGACCAGATCACCGAAGGCCTCGGCGACCTCGGGGATGCCGGCGACAAGATCATCCAGGAGGCGCAGGACTACATCGATGCCGGCATCGGCGACACCGAGTCCTTCCTCGCCGACCAGGCCGTTCCTGTACTGGAGGAGGCCGGCGTCGCCCTCGGCGAAGCGGCCGTCGAAGGCGCCGCCTGCGTCATCGGATGTGCCGAACTGGCCGTCGGGGCGCTGGTCGTCGTGGCCGTGGCCGGGATCACCTACGCCTTCATCGTCGGCGCCGACGAACTGATCTACCAGGGCACCTACGACCCCGCCACCGGCACCATCGGCTCCCCGGCCACCACCGCCGCACCCGGTGCCGGAACCGACCCGAGCATCTTCGTCCATCCGCCGTCCACCACCAAGCCGGCCACGGCGCCGGCCGCGGCCAACCAGCCTCCGCCGCCACCCCCACCACCCCCGCCGCCGCACATCACCAGTACCAAGACCGTCACGGCCACCAAGACCTGGGACACCACCTCCAAGTGGTACGACAGCCAGTACCTGTACACCCGCGTCGACCACTACAGCCAGGTCACCACCACCGTCTACACGTACTGGTCCGACGGGCGGCATTACTGGCAGACCACCGTCTCACCGGTTCAGGACACCTGGACGATCACCGAACAACTCCTGATCGACCTGTCCAACCCCCTGCAGTTCGACACCCCAACCGTCACCGCCGCCGACAACCGCGCGCCGACGAGCGGGCAAGGTACCGCACCGATTGGCACCTGCGGGGAAGGTGGCAACCCGCTGTCCTGTACCGTCACCGACTTCCCGACACTGCCGCCAGGCGCGCAACACCAAACCAGCGGAAACGGGAGCGGTAAACGACCGCCATCGATTCCGGTGACCGGTTGTTCTGAAGTGCCCAGGGCGTGGGTGCCCAAGCGGCCGGGAACAGATGACGATCCCCAGGAACAGCTCCCGAAGAGCGCGGGGTTCGAGTCACTCGCTCCCGGGGAAACGCTTGAGCCCGGCTACTACATCTTTGTTGTCCGGCTCGACGGATCGTTTCGCGCCATGGAGAGTGAGGAGGCACTGGCTGTGGGGAGCCTAGGTGCAGGTCACACAAGCCTGGCTGATGAGGCTTCAGTGCTAATGGCTGGTTCGTTCGACGTCAATGAAAACGGCGACATATTCGACTTTGGCAATCAATCCGGACATTATAAGGCGTCGGATTTCTACGGCACCTGCTCCCTGGAGGAAATCGCACGTGATGCCTTCCGCAGCGCCGGCTTGCCGTCGCCTCTCGAAGACGCGTGGAATCCAGTGCCGTGGAAGCCGGTGCCGTAGCGTGCAGTGGCAGTGGGGTATCTGATGACTGGTGATCCGGGTTTCGGCGGTGTTGTAGCCCGCATGCTGGAGAGCCGTGGGCTGAGCGTCAGTGGTTTGTCTCACGTCTTCGGTATCGAAGAAGGCGAGCTACAAACGGTTCTTGACGGAGCCGACCCGAGGCTCGAGCTGGTGCGGCGACTGGCGTCGGCGTTCGGTCTCCACCTGGAAGACATGCTCGTCATCGCCGGGATCGACCTGCCTGACGACCTCAAATTCCTGGACCCGCGAGCCAGGGGTTGGCTCAGGCGGCTGGTGTCCCGAACAATTCGCCTGCGGCCGACGGCGCTGGATGAATTGTTGCGGTATGTGGAGAGCCTGCCGCGTGAGCTTCGTACCGAACCGGTTCCGCATGTGCCCGCCCGACATCACTATGAGCCGGGAATCGGCGGAGTGCTGCTCCACATGCTTCACAACCGCAACCTGGACTGGGGCGATGCGGCATGGATGCTGGGTGAAGCCACGGACGGACGCATCTACTGGTCCGCATCGACCGTCGGCATGGTCGGCGCGGGTCGCAAGGAGGTGACGCCTGAGTTGTTGGTCGCGCTCGCCCCGGTGCTCGGCATCTCTCCCGACGACTTGTCTGCGGTGGCAGGGATGGATATCCCTTCGGCGACTCCTGCCGCCGAGTCGAACGCGTTCATGATGGCTGATGTGCTCTGGGAAGCCCGGTCATTAACTGTTGACCAGGTCAAGAAAGTATATGAGAAAGCTGAGTCGCTCTCCGAGGGGTGAGGCCGTCGCGCCGCCAGCATGGGTGGCGGCGCGGCATCGCTTGTACCTGCGGCGGCCCCGGTGCTCTGGTCCCCGGAAATCTTGATCAACATGTTCCGCGACCACGGTCACCTTCGAGGTCGAAGTCGACGTCGACAGCGGCCACATCACCCTCAACATCACGGGCACGTTCACCTTGGTCGGCTGCGCGAACAGACACGCCTGTGACGTATGACCATCGCTCGGATTACAAAGACCTTCCGGATGACCTCATGGTGCTCATCGATCATGAGGTCATCCGGCCCTGTCTGGCGATCGCGTTCCGGCTGGGGGAGCTGAGCCACAGGACGGTCGTCGTCGAATACGCCGACGACGTCAACCCCGGCCCGGGCGTCGAGCTATGGCTGGAGACCTCGGCCGGCGATGTCCAGAACTTCCCGGTCTGGCAGCCCAACGTGCCGCGCTTGTCGACTGCGGCAGGCATGCGTCGGAACCTCCTGCGGTTGTTGGAGAATGGCTTCCGGAGTTGTCGCTGGGATGGGGCGAGAACGTCCGCTTCGACGAGTTGCGCAACCCGGGCGACGGCGCCGGCGACCCCGAAGCTTGATGCCGGTCCCACCCCATTGCCCATAGCGCTGTGTCATTCAGAGGCGGCCACTCATGCTCACCGGCCCTCAGGAGGTAATGATCGGTTCCAGGGCGATCGAGCACCCCAGCTGCTGTGCCCAGACGATCACCCCGATCGCCCGTGGACACACGCGAGCGAGCTCCCAACGCCCGATCGAGTCCCGGCTCACGCCGACATGCCAGCCGAGTCCGTCCTGCGTCAGCCCGAGGGCCAGACGGCGGTTCTTCAACGGAACGGCCAGCCGGCGTAGCTCGAAGTCCTCCCACGGCTCGCCGCGCCAGGGACGTGCCGGTCCCGTGCGGACTTCGCCGTCAGGGCCGACGATCACTAGGCGGCGGCCGAGGCTGCGAGACCACTGGAACATATGCTCCAAGGTGGGTTCCATGGCCCCGGTCTCCCACTCCGAGATTGCTCTACCTCGGAACGGCATTCCGTTCGCAAGCTCGTTCTGGGTAAGCCCGGCGTGCTGTCGTGCATCGCGCAGGTCACCGAAGAGTCGCGAGAGGGCGAGCTCCGCTGCATAGTCAACGTGCAGTGTCCGTGACACAAGCGGTCCGTTGGCGCGACGGTGGCGGGGCTCCGTCGTGTCTTTCGTGCTCAAAGCGTCACCCTACCCGGTGTCATGATCTCGGCCCACACCATGCGCGAGCTCTGATCGCCGAACACGCCCCAGGCTGAGGACACCGCCGCGACCATCGCCAGGCCGCGGCCGGCCTCGGCCTCGTCGCCGAGCTTGTCGAGTTCTTCGGCGGTGTCGATCGAGGCGAGCTCGCAGACGTGGGGCACTATCGGGCCGCCTTCGTCGACCACGTGGACCTGCCACCGGTCATGGCAGTCGACGACTTGCAGCGTGAACTTGCCGTTCGGGCCGCCGCTGGCGCTGTGTTGGATCGCGTTGCCGGCCAGTTCCGATGCGATCATCTCGATCAGGTCGGCGCCGTCGCAGGCGCCGGCCACGAGGCGTGTGAACTCTCGTACTTCTGTCAGGTGCTCAGGTAGCCCTTCGAAGTTTCTAGACCAGGACAACACGGCTCACCCCGCGCTTGCCGCGTCGCCATCGGGCGCCAGGTCGTCGATGGCGTCCTCGATGTGCTTGTTGACCACCTCAGCGGCCTTCTCCGGCCCGAGCTTCCGTTCGTGCATGGCCAGACACAGCAGGGAGGCTCGCAAGCCATCGAGGTGCCCAGACCAGGTCGTGAGTTCAACGGAGCTGTCTGGACTGAGTGCCATCGGGTCGAAGCCCACGGCGGCAGCCGTGTACAGCAAGATCCCGTAGCTGTCCGTGTGACCTTCTTCGATGACTCTGTTGAGAATCCTGTCCTTCGCACTCTCAGTCATGTGCACCCATCCTTGATCGCGAAGCCCGAGACTTGATGTGTTGGTGGTGCCAGAACGCGGGGTTGTGACCGCGGGCCACGGAAGCGTGCCTTGGTGCCGGTGTTGGCCCAGCCCGGCGTGGCCGGTGTTCCGAGATGCGGTGGCGGCCGTCGCTGGCGGACTGTGTGCCGGCGCGACCGACAAGGAGCGCCCCCGCCAACAGCGGTGCGGCGCAGACGAGCCACACCTTTGACGGCGTCCGGGCGGCATGACGTCCGCGGGTGACCGAGGGAGTGGGGTAGTAGCCGTAGCACCAGAGAGTCAGTGCCAGAAGCGTCGTCTGCATCCGCTCCTCCGTCGTTCGTCGAGCGTTGGGATTCGCGGCTGGTGGTGTGCCGCATCCCGACGTCGACGGTAAGAGCGCCCTACCTGGGTCGATCCAACAAAGTGTTGGGTGGTCTGTGCTCCGATGCGTAAAAGATCATGCAGGGACAAGGTGCGCAAACCGCATGGTGTAGCGAAAGGTGGCTTGCAGCCTCTCCGATCTCAGCTGCCTTCGGAGCGTCGGAGCTATCCGTCACCGGTTGCTGGAAGAGTCTCCGGCCATGGACACCGATGCGTACTGGCGGCTCATCTCGGACAGCCTGGACTTCGGACCGGGCAGGATCGCCCGGCAGGCGTTCCTGCAGGAGCAACTGGCGATGCTATCCGCGTCCGACATCGTTGCGGTCGGCGTCCATCTGGATCGAGCGTCCGATCGCGCCTACTCCTGGGACCTAGTCGGAGCTGCCAAGCGGATCTTCGGCGGATGGCTTTCAGACGACAGCTTCGAGTATTTCCGCCGGTGGCTGATCGGGTGTGGCCGCGGCGCCTTTGATATGGCAGTCGCCGACCCCGACTCGTTGTCTGCGCTTCCTGAGGTCCAGCGGCTGGCGGGTCGGCACTTCCGTACCTGGAACTGCGACCTCGAATGGCCCGAGTGGGAGTCGCTGGCCTACGTCGCGATCGACGCTTACGGTCGGGTCACCGGAGAGGACGAGTGCGCCGGCGCCTTCTACGCCGCGGTGAAGGCTCAATTGGCCGGCGACAACCTCGCACGCCGTCCTCGCGGGGAGTACTGGGACACATCAGACGACGCCGCCTCAGCGGCGCGGCTTCCCAATCTCACTGCGATGTTCCCGCCCCGCGCTCTAATCTGACCCGGAATCCGATCGTCGGCACTAGGCCGTGTTGGGGAATGTGTCAGGTGCTGCGTATCCAGATCATGACGCTGGCCAGTAGCAGCCCGGCCTCGTAGCTTTCGCTGAGCTTGTCGGCGCGGGTGGCGATACCGCGCCACTGTTTGAGCTTGCCAAAGCAGCGCTCGACCGTGTTCCGCTCTTTATACAGTTCAGCGTCGTGACCGACCGGTCTGCCGCCCTTGGAGCCTTTGCGCTTGCGGGCGGCGGCCTGGTCGGTCTTCTCCGGGATCACTGCCTTGATCCCGCGACGGCGCAGGTAGGCCCGGTTCGCTTTCGAGGAATACGCCTTGTCGGCCAGCACCGCGCCCGGTCGGCAGCGGGCCGGGCCGCCGCGCGGGTCCCGCACCGCGATCTTGTCCAGCACGGCTTCGAACTCCGGGCTGTCCCCGCGCTGGCCCGCGGTGACCTTCAGCGACAGCGGCCTGCACCGGCCATCGGCCGACAGATGGACCTTGGTGGTCAGCCCGCCTCGGGACCGTCCGAGGTCGGCGGCGGCAAGACGGGCCTTGCGCCGCCGACGCGCCGCACGACGCGCCTCTTCCTGCGGATCACCGGCCGAAACGGGGGCGGCGGCGGATCCGACAACAGCCGGATCGCCTCCTTCAGCCCGTACGCCAGCTCCGCCTGACTTAGAGGCAGTTCGTCCTCGCCCACCGCCCCTTTTTTGCCGCCGACCTCGGCCAGCGATTCCTCGAACGCCTCCAGCGTGGTCTGCTCGAACACCGCTCCGGCGGCATGCTGGTGCGCCCGGTTCGTCGTGGAATCCACCGACACAACCCGCCAGTCGATCTGCCCGCGCCCCTGCGCATCGGCCAGCACCGCCTCAAGAAGCCGAGCCCACGTGCCGTCATCCCGCCACGTGCTGAAACGGTCGTAGATCGTATTCCAGTTGCCGTACCGCTCCGGGACGTCCCGCCAAGGCGACCCACACCGGAACCGCCACATGATCCCGTTGAACTGGGCCCGCAGCTGCCATGACCTGCGGCCCAGCTCCGGGACCGGGATCAACACGGCCAGACGCTCCCACTCGGCATCGGTCAGATCGAACCGACTACGTATCCCGCTCGGCATCTCAAGAGGCTACTTCAATTCCCAACACGGCCTAGGCGATGTCGAGTAGTTGAGCCAGCTGGGCCAGCTGTGGTGCCTGGCCTGGCCTGCACGCGCGGACCAGGGCCAGGACCAGGTCGCGGGCATCTGTGCTGTAGACGATGGTCTCTCGGGACTCTGCGACGGAGGCGAGCAGCGCCGGAAGTACCTGCGCGGTGTTGCCGGCCTGCTGGTGGCTGCGCGCCAGGTCGATGAAGTGCTGGGCGCGGCGGTTCGTCGACGGGATCTCGCTCGGATCGAGGCGGGCGGCTCTGTCCGTGGCCACGTTCGCGTGACCGGTCTCGACGTCCAGGGCCACGCCGTAGACCGCGACGTTCGCGCTGTTGAATTGTGTGTGCGGGTGCTGGTAGCCGTGTTGTCGCTGTGCGATGCCGGCTGCTTCGTCCCAGTACCTCCACGCATCGGCGGTGCGACAGGCGCGTGCGGAACCAATGGCGGCGAAGAGCAGCAGGGAGCCACACAGAGCGGCCTCGCGCGGGGTGCTTGCTCGGGCAATGTGCTGCCTCGCACACAGGGCGATCTCCACGGCCTCACTCGGTTCGCCGGCGGCGAGCGAGGTCATGGCGGAGGCCCAGCCCGCGAGTGCCACGAGCTCGGGTTCGTCGGCCTCGGTGGCTGCCAGGAGTGCGCGGTCTGTGCACCGTGTGGCGAGGGACGCTGCGCCTGCGCAGAATGCGAATCGTTGCGCCAGTAGGTAGACGTGGGTGAGCAGCTTGTGCATTTCTCGATGCTCAATACCTGTTGCCGAGCGCGCTGCCATGACTGCGTCGGTGAGCAGGTCCGGTAGCACGGCGCCAAGAGCTGCGTATTGCGCTCGCGATACCCGCCATCCGGCCCAGGCGTGGTGAATCCGTTCCTGCAGTGAGTCCACGGTGCACTGTGGGCCGTCGGCGACCGGCGCGAGGAGGGCGAGGCTCAAGGCAAGGCGCACCTGGGGGACCGCGGGATGCTCGGGCACTCCGGTTGTGCGCAGCGGGCGGAGGTCGAATCCGACGAGCATCGAGGCGTCGCTCATGCCCAGAGCGCGGGCGATTTCGATCAAGTTGGAGAGCCGCTCGGCGCCGCGTCCCTCGACCTCGAGAAGCCGCAGCCATTCCTCGGATCGCCCGACCAGCTCAGCCAGTGCCTTGCGAGGCATGCCGCGCCTTTTCCGGTGCCACTCCACACGTTCGCCAGTAGTGAGCGGGGCGGCGCTACGCTTTTCGGACGACGGCATCGGACACCACCCGGGGCATGATTAACGGAAAGTGGTATCGATGCTACGGTGCGCGACGGTCGTTCCGGAACCCTCGTGCCCTGTTTTTCTGCGGCCGTGCGGTTGGAAGGATGCTGTCTTGCCTATAAAGCCCGTTCTCTACGCGATCGGTTGCGGTGGCTATCCGTCGGAGTCCATGCCGGATCTCGTAAGACATGCGCAGGGTGAAGGATGGGAAGTCTGTGTGGTCGGGACTCGGATGGGAATGCGGTTTCTTGACGCCGACCGGCTGCGAGAGATGACCGGGCACCCTGTCCGTGATGATTATAAGAATCCTAATGAGGCAGACGTACTACCGGATGCGGACGCCTTCGTGGTCGCGCCGGCGACCTTCAACACCGTCAACAAGGTGGCCGGGGGCATCTCCGACACGTTGGCGCTCGGCTTGATCAATGAGGCCATCGGCATGGGGAAGCCGGTCATCTTGGCGCCTTGGCCGAACCAGGAGCTTGTCAAGCATCCGGCTTTTCCTCGCAGCGTCGAGCTGCTTGCCGAATTCGGCGTGCGCTTCGTGCTTGATCGTGCGGCGCTCCCGCTGCCTGCTTCGGGCCGGCCAGGGGCCGCAACCTTCCCTTGGGCCCAAGTGCATGCTGCGCTTGCGGTCGCGAAGGACGAGGTCTTGGCGGGCCGCTGACACTTGGTCTCGACTTGCCTTCGCGGCGTTCCGTTCGGCGTGCGCCGGCAGACCTGAAGCGCCTTCACGCGATCGTGTGAAATCTCAGCGTGCTTCCTGGTAGGGATGTGGGATGCCGCACGTGAGGCGCTGCTGCGGGTATATCTTCGGCAGCTGAGAAGCAAGTACCCCGGCCGGTGCTACGAACACCGCCGGGGCGTGGCACCAGGAGTAAGGCTAGGGCTCCCGAATGCGTATCCATCGTAGCGCGCGCGTACGTTTTTTCACCACTTTGGGCAATGAAGTTCTGAGAGACAGCCGCTTGAGTTTCTGTGCTCGCGGCATCCTCGCTTATCTGCTGTCCCAGCCGGACGGTAAGCGCGACGACATCCGGACGCTCGCGGAGCGGACGCCGGAGGGGCGGGAACGTGTGGCGTCCGCCATGCGCGAGCTGGAGAAGCTCGGGTATCTCGCGAGGACCAAGAAGCGCACACCTGAGGGGCATATCTACACCGACGTAGAGGTCTTCGACAGGCCTGGGGGAGCGTCGTCGCAGCTCGGGCCGAACGTCGGGTTCCCGGACTTCGGTGGGGCGGTTGCCAGCCCAGACGGCGATCACCCCGTGAAGGAACGGGGTGAAGAACCCACCCACCCGGCGTCGGCGCCGGATGACGCGGATCCCGGGCGGGAAGGGGACTGCGACGAGGAGACGAGGGCAAGCGCCGAGCTGCTCGCCCGCGCATTGCGAGCCGAGCCTCGGCTGGCTTTGGGATGGATCGACGTACTCCGGCTCGCGCCCCTGGTGACCGAGTGGCGGCGCCGCGGTGCCTCGGAGCTGCACATCGCCGGTTCACTGACCTCTGGCTTGCCGCGAGGCGGGGTGTACCACCCGGCGCGGTTCATCGAGACGCGCTTGGTCGCGAAGATGCCCCCTGAACGATGCGTAGCCCCAGCACGCATGGAATGTGACGGGTGTGGGGTTCCGGTGCCTTCCGCTGGCCTGTGCCATTCTTGCGGGGAGAACGGGCCTGCTGTGGCTCAGCGCTCACCGGAGAACCAGGTGCTTGCCCGTGGTGTCGCAAAGGCGCGTGCTGCATTGCGAGGCCTGTCGATCGACTGCGTGACGCCTGCGTTGGCGTAGGAGAGCGTCGCCCTACCGAACTTGGTTGCGGGTCAAGCGGCTTCGCGGCTGGCTTCGCCTAGTGTTGTTCCGCTGATCCCGGGCAAGGATCGTGAGTAGGCCTTCAGTCACTGCATTTTGCCGGATCGTCTCACGCTGTACCAAACCATTGGGGCCGCAAGGCAACAGAGCATCCTAACTTCTGCGCCCAGACGATCTGCGCAATCGGTCGCGGAGGAATGCGAGTCAGCTCCCAATATGAGATCGCCGACCCGCTGACGCCTACGAATCGGCCGACCTCCTTTTGGTTCAGCCCCAGAGCCTTGCGGCGACTCTTCAACGGCCCAGCGAGTCGCCGCAGATCGAAAGCGTCTCTTGATTCATTCGGCAGCAACGAGGGAGGTTCGGGCGACAGCACCTCGTAATCCGGGCCGACGATCACTAGGCGTCGATCAAGCCCACCTGACCAGCGCGTCAGGTTCACCAAGGTGGGTCCCAGCCGTAGGTTCTCCCACTCGGAGATCGTTTTTCCACGAACCCCGACTCGGGATGCCAACGCAGCTTGAGAGATCCTGGCCCTTCGACGGACTAGCGTTAGCTCGCCAACGATCTGCACGAGGACGTGGTTCGCCGCTCTATTGACTTTCAGCGTCACCAATAGCCCCATCGGTAATGCCGGATCGCATCCGAGCCCTCCACATGCGGCGCGTAAATCCCACTAGCGTAGAACCATCGTAGAGCACTTAGAACCCATGTCCGTTCTGAGTCCTCATTTGACGCCGTCATGTGGGCAATATCTGTAGCTATCAGACTCACGAGCCCGGACGATTGATAGTGGACGCCAGCACTCCGGGTAGTGCGAAGCCGGCGCGCCGGACGCGTCGGACTCCGTTGGGGACGGCCAGGAGATCCAGCGAGTAGCCGAGTTTCTGCGCCCACACCACGTGCGCGATCGGCCGCGGGGGTACCCGGGCCAGTTCCCAGCGCTGGATCGAGTCCCGGCTGACGCCCACCAGGGCGCCGAGTTCCCCCTGTCCCATCCCCAAGGCCAGGCGGCGGTTGCGCAGCGGTACCGCCAACCGTCGCCGCTCGAAGATCTCGAAGGTCTCGCCGGGGCGCTGGCGCACCGGGCCTATGCGCAGTTCGCCGTCCCGGCCGATGATCACCAGCCGCCGGCCGAGCTCGTGCGACCACTGGATCAAGTGCCCCAGCGTCGGCTCTACGGCCCCGGTCTCCCATTCGGAGATGGCCCGGCCCCGAAATGGCATGCCACAAGCGAGCCCATTCTGGGACAGCCCGGCGGCTAGGCGGGCGGACCGCAGGCCGCCGACGATCCGCGTGAAGGCCCGCTCGGCCGTGTAATCAACGTGCAGCGCCATCAACGCGTCCAACCGTCCGTCGTCATGCCGACCTTTCGTATGGCGCTCAACTCATGGGGGAGGCCAGCGACCGGGTCCGGGGGCCGGGGTATCGTCATGACCTCGTCAAAGGTGATCTCGGCCCACACCGAGCGGCCACGCTTGTCGCCGGCCGCGCCCCAGCAGGCCGAGAGCATGGTGACGATGGTTAGGCCGCGCCCGGCTTCTTCGTCGTCTTGCGCGGTGCGGACCGAGGGGGTGGAGGGCCCGCCCTGGTCATCGACCCACACCCGGCACCGGTCGCTGAACCGGGCCAGCCGCAGGACGAACTTCCCTCCGGGTCCGCCGCTGGCTGTGTGCTTGATGGCGTTGCCGGCCAACTCGTCGGCGACCAGCGTCACGATGTGCGTGGTGTCGCAGTCGCCTAAGACGGCGAGGATGAAGCGGCGGACGTCTGCCAGGCACTCGGGCCGGCCGATGAACTTCCTTGACCAGGTCTCCACGCTCACTCACCGCCCGGACCAGGTTGGCTGGTCCACCGGCAGCGGATGAGGGTCTCGGTGTGCTCGGCAACCTGCGACGCCGCTCGCTGTGGATTGCTGCCGGTTTCGTGCATGATCAGGCAGGCCAACGTGGTCTGCAGGCCCCGGTGATAACCGTGCCACTCGCTCTGATCGCGGCGCGTCTCCTGGTCGGCCGGGAAGTACTCGCCGGCATCGAAGGTCAGGGTCGCGGCTAGGCCGAGCACCGCAAGGTAGCTGCTGGAATGCCGCACCCGCCAACACCCCGAAACCGCAAACCGCAGGTACAACCCGAACTGACAGTTTGGGTCTCCTGAGGGAGACGCCCGGTGCATAGCCGGGCTCTTGGACGGGATCGCTCACGGCGACACTCCTTTGCATATCAGAGGACTGCTCGACCTGAAGCTAGGACGGCGCGGGTGGTCCGGCGGCTACAAAATGTGTCCATTGATACGCTGGATGCACGGCAGCATTACTTGGCGTGACGGGAACCCCGATGACCAACCGCACCGGTGAGCGGGTCAGGTACTGGCGCATACGACGCGGACTCGACCGGGCAACATTCGCTTCCCGCGTCGATCGGTCGCCGTCCTGGGTCAAGGCCATCGAGAACGGCCAGCGTGAGCTCACCCGCCTGCCGCTGTTGGAGCGCGTCGCACAGGCACTCGGGGTGACCGTCCAAGCTCTCACCGATCCGGTGGAAGCCGAGCGGGCGACCCGCGCCCCGGACGCGGCAGAGATCGCCGCGATCACCGGCGCCTTGGAGCACTACGAGGTGATACTCGGAGCACCAGTCGATGCTCTTGAGCATCCCCGGCCAGCTGACCTCACCAAGAGGGTCAACTTTCTCGACGAAGCCTTCCTGGCCTCGCGGTTCTCCAGTATCGGCCGGGACCTGCCCAAGCTGCTGATCGAGGCGCAACGTGCGGCGAAGGAACAGCCAGGCGCCGAGTCCATCCGGGTACTCGTCAAGGTGTACCGGATCGCGAGCTCGACCTTGCTGAAACTCGGGGCGGATCAGACCGCGTGGCTGGCCGCGGACCGGGCGATGATCGCCGCCCAGGCCACGGACGACCTGTACACCCTTGCCCGCGCTACTCGCTCGGTGTCGCGCGCGATGACCAACCTCGGGAGGACCGAGGCCGCGTTGGACGCTCTGTTGGCTATGGCTGCGCGGATGCAGCCAGAGGTGGCCACGTCGACTCTCGAAGTTGCGGCGATGTACGGCATGGTGCTGCTCGCGGCGGAGATCGCGGCAGCGAAGTACGGTGACGTGCACACGGCGTTGGCGATGCACGATGAAGCGAGTGAAGTCGCGCGGCGGCGCTTTGCGGCCGGCGCGAGCGACAAAGAGACAGCGTTCGGGCCGACCAACGTCGACCTGCACTGGGTGTCGGCCCTGGTCCGTCTCGGTCGTCCAGACGAGGCAGTGCAGCACGCAGACGGAATCGACCGCGCCGCTCTGGCGCTGCTGCCTCGCGAGCGACGCGGGACGTTCAGCATCGATCTCGCGTTGGCCTACCACCAACTCGGCCGCTACGCCGAGGCGGAGGCTGTGTTGTTGGCCGCCGAGCGGATCGCGCCGGAAGAGGCGAGGTGTCGGCCCGGGAGCAAGACGCTGATCGCTAGTCTGGTCAACGCCCCGAGCCGCAGCCCGAGTGCCGAGCTGCGTGCTCTCGCCCGTCGTGCTGGAGTACAAGCGTGACCCGAGTCCTCTATGTGATCCCTTGCGCGGCAGGTCCTGCACCGATGGTCAACCGGCTGGTGACGCTGGCGCAGGCCGGCGGGTGGGATGTGTGGCTGGCCCCGACCCCGAGCGCGATGGACTTCCTCGACGTGCCCAGGTTGGAAGCGCTGACAGGCCACCCGATTCGGGCCCGATACCGGCAGCCGGGAGAGCCCGGGAAGCTACCGACGGCTGACGCGGTGATCGTGGCGCCTGCGACATATAACACGATCAACAAGTGGGCGGCGGGCATCGCGGATACGCACGCCCTGGGGTTGCTGGCGGAGCTGACGCCATCCGGCATCCCGATCGCCGTGCTGCCCTTCGTCAACGCCGCCCTCGCGGCAAACCGGGTGTTCGGACGATCGGTGGAGTCCCTGAGGGAGGAGGGTGTCACGGTGCTCGTCGGCGACGGTGGGTTCGTGCCACATCCGGCAGGGACCGGTGGCGGTCGGCTGGAGACGTTCCCCTGGGAGCTGGCGTTGAATGCTGTTGGGGACACACCAGCGTAAGTAAGTGGCGTAGGCCTGCGATCATGGGTGTGGCTTCTTGGGAACGTGTGGTGTCCGCGCTGCGCAGGGGCTGGAGCAGCTCGGTTACCCCACAAGGGAAAAGATGCACACGCCTGAGGGCCGCGTTTACACCGAGGTGGAGGTCTTCGACAGGCCCGCAGGAGCGTCGTCGCAGCTCGGGCCGAACGTCGTGTTCCCGGCCTCTGGTGGGGCGGCTGCCAGCTCAGACGGCGATTGTCGCCGCCTTGATTACGGTCCTGCTGCGGTGCAGGACCGCAGCGTGGTGTCTACGTCGCCACGAGCTCCAAGGCTCACGGTCCTGGCCGCGGTCCCTGTGGCTGGTCCTGAGGTGGTCGGGGCGGGGGCGAAGATCGGATTTCCGACGTGCGATTTGGAGGTTCGACCTGACGGATTTTGGTCGTAGGCCGCGGAGCTGCCTGCCCCGTGCGGCCGAGGCGCTGTTTGGCGTGCCCACGGGCACTGGGCGTCCTCGGAACGCGCTTGCCGGAGCTGGGCTTAGAGAGGTCGAGATGCCCTCTTTCGACGAGGATGGCGGCGAGGTCCTGGTGATAGATGCGCTGATCCGCGTCGGCTGCCGGCTCGCGCTTGCTGCCCAGCCAGTCTCGGCCGAGTCGTTTGGCAAGGTCGTCGGCGATGCGGTGCTGCTCCTCGATGTCCAGGGTCCGGTAGCGGTCGGCGGCCAGGCGTCCCCAGCTCGGGTCAGGGTTCGGGCCGGCTCCGCGTAGGGCCAGGACGGATGCGGCGGCGATCCAATAGGCCCGATTGCCGACTCGTCCGCTTTCGGGGTACGGACCGAGCGGCTGGTCCGGATCGTCGTCGACGACCCGGTACTGGTCGCGGTAGGCGGCTACGGTCGAGAGGTGGCTCAGCCAGGCTTCGCGCCCCGCCGGGTCGGCGGGCTCTGTGGCGAAGCGTTCGGTCCACGCGGGCCGTTCGGATGCGGCAGTCTGCGCCAGCTGTTCGACGCGCCGGCCTATCAGTTCGGCTCGTGCGTCGAGGTACGACCGCCAGTGCGGGGCGGTAATCGGTCGTGCTGAGCGGAGCCAGGTGGGCAGGAACGCGCCATCGATGTCGTGTGCAGCCGATTGCAGCTGTTCGGCCAAGGCGATGGGCGTGGCGCCGAGGGGGCGTGTTCGGACGTGGTCAAGGGCGTCGGCCAAAGCAGCACTGGGCTCGGTGCCGGCCAGTTCGAGCTGGGTTAGGGCACGCGTGACCCGGTGCCATATCGCACGTGAGTCGTTGGCGGCGCCGGTTGCCCGCGCGTCAAGGTGGCGGTGGACGGCCAGGGCGAGGGGTTGGCAGACCGGAGCTCCGGATCCGAGGGTTCTGCGGTCGATCACGCTTTCCAGGACCTCGGTGGGGTCTAGCCCAAGAGTGTCGACTCGCCGCAGGGCAAGAAGCAGCGCCGCCCACGTGCCCTCCCTGCGAGCAGAGTTCGCACGGGCTGTTCCGAGGGCCTCGTACACGGCTCGTTCGTATGAATGCGCGTTGTTTTCGTCGGTGCGCATGCGGGCTGTCGGGACAGTTGGCAGCGGAGTCAGAGCGGCGTCGGCTGCCAGGTCGGGATCGAGACCGGCCAGGATGGAGCGGTAGCGGATCTCGGCGTCGCCGGGCAGTGGCGTCGGCTCCGCATCGATGACTCGGCGCAGACGCCAGGAGATGACCTGAGCCATCGAGTCTGCAGTGGCCAACTCGCGGCCGCGAGTTGTGCAGCGGAGCAGCTCCGGGACGTCCCACCCGGCAGCGTCGGCGTCGCGGAGAGCCCGGAGGACTGCGTGCCACGCGGAATCGCCGATGATCTCCGAGGCCAGGTCCGGTAGCACCGCTTCGACTGTCTGCCGGTAGTGGGAGTCGGTGGCGACGTCGAGCGCGTGGTCGTACCGAGGTACGAGGCTGCACAGCGATCCGGCTTCGTCGAACGAGGCTCGGATCTGCTCGGTCGCCGATAGCTCGGCGGTCTCGCGGGCCACTACGTGCTCGAGGATTTCGCGGGCAGCGTAGGCGTCCGCGTCGAACTTCACGGCGTCCACGTGCTCGTCTTCATCCAGGCTCGCGAGCTCGTGGGTGGCGACGTAGAGCGTGGTTCCGTGGCGGGCCCGGGAGGCGATGACGTAGAAGTTCTCCCGTCCCATCTCCTCGGTGATCAGGGCGTGGCAGGCGTCTACTGTCGAGCCCTGGGCGCGGTGGGCGGTGGCGGCGTAGAGCAGTTCGACGTTGGCCGCGACGTACTTGGGCGGGAGCAGCACACGTCCGTGGTGTTCGAGGTGCTGGACGGTGAGGGCGCCGTTCGGATGGCGTTCGAGTACTTCCCAGGCGTCGCCGTTCTTTACGAAGTCGCGGGTTCCGGAGCGGAGTCGGCGGTCGTTGTCACGGGTGATGATCAGGTCGCGCGCTCCCGCGAGGTTGCCGTCGTGCAGTCGAACGCCGTCGGCTTCGACCTGCCCCGCGGTGACTCGGTCGGCACGTGCTCGGGCGCACAGCTCGGTGACATCCGCGTTGGTGGCTGCGACCATGAGGGCCTTGCGTCCGGAGAGCATGTCTGTCTTCCAGCCGGCGTAGGCCTGCTCGGTCATGTTCTGTCGCGACCCGTGTTGGATCCGGTCGGCGTCTTGGTAGAAGTCGAGTCCGGCGGTGTCGCCGACGCGGATCTTGAGCGTTGCCTCGGCCTCGGCCGGGTTCGAGAAGCGGTAGAGAGTTGAGAGCTCCACGGCCCCGGACTCGTTGGCGATGAGCCGGAGGGCTCCGCCGGATTCGACGGCGCCGAGCTGTCGGTAGTCGCCCAGCAGACGTACGACTGCACCGCGCTCGGCTGCGATGGCCACGAGTCGATCGAGGTTCAAGGTGCCGGCCATGCCGGCCTCGTCGACCAGGACGACGTCGCCCGGATTCAGGGCGAAGAACTCCATCTCCGGCGGCACCGTCCGTCCGCTGGCTAAGGACTTGGCGTGGTCTCCTTTCATCCACTCCCAGAGGAACTTGTGCAGGTTCTCGGCTCCGGTCCCCAGCTCGGCGGCCAGTACTCCGGCCGCTGACGCGGAGGTCGCCAGCGGCACGAGGCGCCCTGTTCCTGCGGTGCTGATCGCGGTGGTCAGGGCCTTCATGGCGGTGGTCTTGCCGGCTCCGGCCGGGCCGATTCCAGCCAGCAGGAGGCGTCCATCGCACGCGAACGCCTTCACCAGCGCCCGCTGTCCAGGGTCGAGGTTGCTGCCCGTTCGCTGTTCTTGATCGGCCAGCATGCGGTCGATGCTCTGCCCGTCCACCCCGACCGCGGTCTGGTAGCCGGCGGCGTCGACCAGCCTGGCCTCGGCGTCCAGAACCGCCTGGCTGGTGAACCGTTCAGCGCCGTGCTGGGTGAACACTGACGACCCGTCTGAGCGGCGTAGCTCCGCCGGCTCGGCCACCAGGGCCGGCGGTTCGGTGGAGATCGACCACGAGGACAGCGCCGCGTTGACGACCGCCGAGACGGCCTTCTCCTGTTCGGCCGGCGTCGTGAAACGCGTTCCGCGCAGCTCTCGGTGCGCTTGAGCGAGAACGCTCCAACGGGTCCACGTCGCGTGGTGCTCCTGGACCTGGGCAACCACTCGGGCGGCGACACCGGGCACATCCAGCTTGGCGCTCGTGATCGGGCGCGGGCTGCGCCTTCCGGGCGTGGGGACCACGGCACTCACCCACGAGAGAGCATCCGCCCCGAAGGTCGCGATCAGGTCGTCGCGCCACTCGTCCCGCATCAAGGCCCACGCTCGTGGCGGCTTCTTGCCCTTGCGGGTCGCCAACGTGGCCTGTTGGGCGAGTTCGTGCGCCGCGGGCAGTGAAGGATCACGTCCGTGCGTCGCCCTGAACTGCGCCACCAGATGCTGGTACTCGACTTCGATATCGGATCGACGGCGGGTGAAGTGGGACAGCACTTTCGACGGGAATCCCCTGATCTCCCGAACCGGCTCCTGCTTACCCAAGGTGTCTGATCGGGCCTCGAATTCGAGCCCGAGGCGGGCGTGTAGCTCGTTCTCCAGCACGGTGTTGTAGAGCTCGGAGGCTGCCACCGTCATGCGGCATATGCCGCGGGCGTCGAGTGCCTGCCACTTCCCGTTGGCCCCTAGAACCTTGCTGGAGACGGCTACGTGGGAGTGCAGGTTCGGTTCTCCCAATCGGTTGTCCGCATGGTCGAAGACAGCGGCGATCAGCCCGTACGTCTCGATCTGCGCCTGACCGGATGAGCCGGTGCGGGTGTGCGCGGCGTGCTCTTCGAGGAGCTTCAGGGCAGCGTCTCGGGCCGCGTAGTGAGCCTGTTCGATCGCTTGGCGGACCCACGGGCGGGGATCGAGACCCCAGAGCCTGGAGACGGAAGACACAGGCGTGAACACGAGGTCGAACCCCGCGACGGCGCGCCGCTGGCGCCGAGCTTCCTCCCGCCGGACCTTCTTCTCCTCCGCGGCTGTCGGTGCGCGGCCGACCTCGTCCTGGATCGCGGCCAACCTGGCGGATACCCGCTCGTCGAAGGGGCCGAGGTCCTGGTACTGAGGGAAGGGACGCCCGAGGCTGGCAGCCTTCTGCGCCTGCTCGTTGACCTTCTTGAGCTGCCGTTCCGACATGTCGGCCGTGACGTGCTCGCGCTGATAAGCCGCCGTGATGGCGGTGGCGTTCGGGTGCAGGCCCTGCCCGAACAGCGCAGTCATCTGCTCCTCGGAGATCTGGCCGGACAGACCCAGGCTCTGCAGCCCGGACCCCATCCATGTGCCCGGCGGGTTGCCGGTAGCGGTGTAGTACTCCGTCGCCGATTTGCCTCGCACAGGATTGCTGTCTCCAGCGGCTACCTGCCTGGTCAGGTAGGTATAGCCGTCTCCAGCGGTGATCTTGTGGATGGTCATCATGACCGGATCACCGCCTTCGTGCCTCGGTGTGTCCCGCGTAGCGGGCCATACTCAGATTGTCTGCAAAAGGTGTGTTGGTGAAAATATAGCTCAATCTGTTCACGTGGGCTAACGCTAGGGCGCCGGAGCGCACAGTGGTGAAGCAAGGCTGAGGCCGCGGTGCGCTGAGGCGATCAGAGATCGGTCAGCGGCAGGTCGAGATGGTCGTGGAGGGCCTGCCGGCCGATCGAGGTCACCGTGAGGGCGCGGGTCGTGCCGACGCGTTTGACCCAGCCCGAGGCCAACGCGTGGGCACAGAGGGCGGACCCGACCGCCCCGGCCAGGTGGGGGCGGCGCTCGGTCCAGTCCAGACAGGCGCGCACCAGCGGTCGACGCGACGAGCTCGGTAGGGGGACGCCGACGTCGGCGAGCCAGGCCGCGCCCGCGTCGGTCAGTCCCGGCTCGGGGCCCCAGTCGAGCAGCCCGCGTTCCACCATCGCGTCGGTGATAGCCAAAGCGACCGTTCCGGCGAGGTGGTCGTAGCACAACCGGGCATGGAGCAGCGCCTGGTTACCGGTGGCGGCGGTCAGTGAACGCGGTCGGACCGGCCGCCGCGGGGCCAACTCGGCGAGGCTCTCGATCAGCTCCATCACCGTGCGGTCGGTGATCCGCAGGTAGCGATGGCGTCCGTGCCGCTCCTCGACGAGGAGCCCGCCACCCACGAGCAGGTTCAGATGGGAGGTCGCGGTCGATGCCGAGACCCCGGCGTAGCGGGCCAGTTCGGTCGCGGTCCAAGCGCGGCCGTCGAGCAGGGCCAGACAGAAGGCGGCCCGTGTCCCGTCGGCCAGCAGCCGCGCCACGGCCGCCAGGTCTACGCCCACGTCCCGGGCTTCGTGCTGTCTGTCCATGTCTCATTGTCGCCGACGTTTCTTCGACGCTCATCGAAGTGTTCCGGCCGTAGCGTTCAAGTGCGCCGCGTGGTTGAAGGCCGCGCCGCCCACTCACATGCTGGAGGAAACTATGGTGGAACTGATCGTCACGGATGCTCCCACACCTGCGCAGACCGCGACGATCTCCGATGCCCTGGACCACTTCAACCTCGAGGCCACCGGCATCGACGACCGCAATCCGCTGGCCGTCCTGGTCTACGACCCCGGTACGAGCCAGGTGATCGGCGGACTGACTGGACGCACCTCGCTCGGTCTCTTCTTCATCGACCTTTTCTTCCTGCCGCCCGAACTACGTGGCGAAGGCCTGGGGACAGAGATCCTCCGGCGGGCCGAGGACGAGGCCCGCGCTCGCGGCTGCCGCACCGCCGTCCTTTACACGATCAGCTTCCAGGCTCCGGATTTCTACCGGAAGCAGGGCTGGACGTCATTTGGCGAAGTCCCCTGCGATCCACCAGGTACGAGCCGCGTTTTCCTGGCTAAGGAACTCGCCTAGTGGTACGGCGAGCCTACAGCGACTTGCCGCGTGGGGAAGCTGGGCTGGGTCGCGGGCGCGATCTCCACGGCCGAATCCACGACGGAGAGCAGCAGCATGCCGGTGGTCGGCGAACTGGTAGATATCGCCAGCCCTCGGCCGAGCGGGCTGGTATTCACAGCGGTAGCCGTAGCGGCCGGGGCGATCTGCCCCGCGGGGTAGCCGGGAATCCGCTTGCCTGCTCTGCCCGGTCCCTGGCGCCGCCAGGCAGAGCACGCCATTCAGCGAAGGCTCCTGCGGCACCTCTACCCGCGCGCCGACATATCCCACGGACCCTGAGCTCACGACACGTCGCAACGTCCGACTGCCGTACTAACCGATATCGGTGTTGACCCCGGCCTCTGTCAGACGAGTTCGATCTCGATGGCCAGGACGCCGAGGGCTTCCTTCTCCGGGCCGTAGATCCGGCGGATGTTGGCGAGCTGCTGCTCGCGCGGGCTGTCGGGGTTGACCCGTGCGGGTCCCTCGGTGTCGAGCATCTGCTCGAAGGAGGTGTAGCGGGCGACGCGCTTGACGCGGGTCAGGGCGTCGTCGGTGCCGCAGATGAAGCGGATGTGGTCGCCGGCGGCCAGGCTGCGCAGGTTGGGGTACTGGACTCGGACCTCGATGGTTTTGCGGCCGGAGGCGACCAGGTCGAAGTAGCGGCGGTAGAGGTTCATCTCGCGGGCGCGCACGCCGGTCTCGGTGTTGGGGCGGGCGTTCATGAGGCGGTCGATCTCCAGGGTCGTGTATGAGCGGTAGAAGTGTTTCGGGTCCGACAGCATCCGACCCACCAACCAGACCATGGCATCGACGTAGTCGTCGACGGCGCCGGTCCAGGCGGTCGCGTCCAGCATCCAGTCTCGGGCACCCGGTGGGGGAGCCATCCGGCCCTCCCGGATCAGGGACTTGGACAGTTTGGCGCCGGTGTCGGTCAGCACCATGGGGGTGTAGACGCGCGGCGGGGGAGTGAGGCCGGGCAGCTGGGTGAAGGCTTCGTCGACGAGTTGGCAGCCGAAGGCCCAGTCGCCGCCCTTGATCATTACCGAGAGCGTCACGCCGTCCCGGGCGGCGACGCGTTCCTTGACGAGGTTCCGGTACAGCGTGGCCAGGTCCAGGTAGGCGCGGCTGTCCGGTGTGATGGTCACCTTGTAGTCGCCGTGGTCGGTGCAGACCGCGGCGAAGTCGGCGCCGCCGGAGCCGGCGGTGACCAGGCGGGTGCGTTCGGCCCGCTTCTCTGCCCAGCCGCACGTCGGACAAGGGAAGCGCAGGTGGACCTGGCCGTGAGACGGAGCCAGCGGCCAACGGATCGTCTCCAGGTGACCCAGGGTCGCCAGGAACTCGTATCGGAACGCCGGCTCGGCCTGCTGGGTGGTGTAGGTCTCGACCTCGTAGTCGACGCCGGTGGCGTCGGCCAGGGAGTCGAAGAACGCTCGGTAGTACTGCTCGATCAAGCCGTCTACGGCGGCCGCGCCGAGGGCGTGGTGGTAGGTCTGCTGGTAGGCGTGGTGGGTCTCAGGGTCCAGCACGACGTCGTAGGGAGCGTTGTCGAGCGCGCCGAAGCGGACTATCGCATCAACGTTGAAGGTGCGCTTGGCGGCCTTGGCCAGCAGGAACGCCGCGGTCTGCACCAGGGAGGTGCCCAGGTGCGGGGCGCCGTTGATCTGGGTGCCGACGCAGAATGCGACGCGCTCGGGACGGGATGCCTGCAGGCGGGGCCGGATCATGTCGATGCTGCGCAGCATCGCGTTGGCCAGGACGTTGTTCGGGCTGACGATCTCCACGGTCTGTTCGAGGGCCACGAGCGTTCTCCTGCGCTGCTAGGCGGTGGGTGCGGACACGTTGGCGAGGATCTGGTCGACGCGCTTGGCGGGGTCGTCGGCCGGGATGAAGATCGGGCGGTAGCCGGTGTCGTAGTAGCCCTGGACGATCAGTTCGTGGACGCGGCGGATCTCCCGGTCCTGGGCGAACACCAGGTCGTCCTCGGCAGTGAAGGAGTCCAGGGGGTCCAGGACGAACACGGCGTCGTAGCGGTAGATTCTGGCGGCCTCCTCCAGTTCCGGGTATGGAGACAGGCCGAAGAAGGCGTCCCAGCCGTAGCCGTCCGGGATGCCGCGGTTGTAGAAGCGCAGGCCGTGCTTGTGGGCGGCGTATTCCTGCACGAACGCGGCCAGCACTTCACGGGAGTACTCCCGGCGGTCGCCGACCTGAAGGTGACGGCCCAGGCGCTCGCGGTGTGCGCGGTAGATCTCACGGGCCGGCTCGCCCTCGGTGGCCGGGATCGCGCGTTCGGCGAACTCGTTGAGCACGGCTTCCTTGCCGGCGGACGGCCCGCCGGTGATCACGTAACGGCGAGGTGGCCCGGATGCGTCGATCAGTGCGGCCAGGTCCATCAGGATCCTCCTTCTTCGGCGGGGGCCGCGGATGCGGCCAGTTCGGTGCACCAGAGGTTCGCTGCGACGGCGGCAGAGCTGGTTTCGATGGCTGCCCAGAACTGCTCGGGCCGTTCGGACTGGGAAGATGCCGCCGTCAACGCGGTGGCGAGCTCGTCGCTGACGACCGGGTACCAGCCGGCCAGCAGCGCCAGTTCGCCTGGTTCGGTCGGCGGATCTGCCCCCAGAACGCTCGGACCGTATGCCGCCACGTACGTGGCGGCTGCACTCAGCGTCTGGGCCAGCCGCCACAACGCGGTGCGGGCAGCGTCGGCCGCCTGCTCGGAGTCTGGGCCGCCGGTTCCGGTGGCCACGGCCGCGGCCAACAGTGCGGCCCGTAGCGCGTAGATGCCGGACCACAGCAAGGACAGCGCCTGCTCGTGCTCGGCGGCCTCCCAAGCGAACACGTCGGCCGGCAGCCGCAGGGGCCTTCGGGCCTGGCCCAGGGCCGGCGGGATCGCGCGGCTGCGGAGGTCCTCGCTGTCGGCGTTGAGCATCTCCGCGAGTTGGTCGCAGATCTCCGGTTCAATGCGCTTGCGGAAGTGGTGGACCTCATAGTCGGCTGACGCCGCGGCCTTCGCTCGTCGTTCGGTGAGCGTCAGACCTCTGGCATCGGGAGCGGCGCCGAACAGCAGGCGGGCCGGCACGGCCAGGCGATGGTGGGAGAAGCGGGCGAGCTGCCAACGCAGCAACGAGTCCAGAGCCCGTAGTCGGCTGGCGGGGTCGTCCGGCCACGCGGCGCGCGCGACGACGCCGCGCAGATCGAGCAGGATCGGATCGACTGAGGAGTACTCGGACAGCGGTAGTCCGGTCCGCAGCAGACCACGCAGGACCGTTCCCGAAGCCCGCGGTGCGGTGGTCACTTGAGGCCACCGCTGGGCGTGAAGAAGCTGGTCATGGCATCAGTTAAGCACTGATGCCCAGTAAACGCCCAGCAATTTGCCCAGTAAATGCCCACCATGCCGGGGCGCGCGGGACGTTGACAATGGGCTGTGCACCAGGCCCGGCTCGCCTGCTGCTGGTGCTGACCTGCCATAGCTGGTGCTGTGCGACGCCGAATCGCCAAGGCCGAGAAGCCGTCGACCGGGCCGGCCCGCTCTGTGGCAAACGGGTGGTTTCTTGGCTGCCTTGTCGTGTCGGCGCGCTGCCGCCTGTGTAAGGGTCCTGACGGGTGCTGCAAGATCATTTCCGGGTCGCCAGAGGCCCCACGCCCGCTCCCGATCGACGAATGATCTCGTCGTGCGACAGAACGGAATCCCAATGCGAATGCGCACCGCCAAGCTCAGCGCCATGCTCGCCGGCGCGGCCTTCCTCGCCGCTGCGGCACAGCCCGCAGCCCTCGCACAAGCCTCGGTGCCCAGTGCCCGGACCATGGCCTCGGCCGACGAGCCGGCCTACTTCGAGGTCACCGACATCACCCGGGAGACGTACATCGTCAAGCTGGTAGAGCCTGCCGAGATCGAGCACGCCCGCGAGCTGGTGGCTGGTGAGACCACTGACCGGCCGCACCTCATCGGCCGCATCGTCAAGCGGACCGCGCCTTACAGCCCTCGCTGGAGCTACCACCTGCAGCCGGAGTCGGTGCATTTCTTCGACAACGCCATCGAAGTCTGCGACGCCACCATTCCCTACGTCGAGGAGCACCTCGACGAAGCCGGCGGCGCCTTCCTGCCCGGCCTGGTCTGGTGCGACTGGAGCTCGCGGCTGGTGCGTGAGGTCCCCAAGCCCACCCGGGGCTGAACTGCGCTTCTGCCGGACGCCGGTATTCAATTATGTTAATTACTTGATATTCTGCGGCCTCCGAGGCTCGCCGATGCTGGCTGCGCCTGCCGTTAGGCGGGCGCCCCAGAGCTGGAGTGCGGAGCCGAAGCAAGACCGGTTCCGCACTGCAGCGGCACGCGGGAGGGACGGGAACGTGCCTACTCGCTATGCGAGCCGCGTACGAGCCATCGCTGGATGGTCCGCACGCTTACGCCGCACCGGCTGGCCAACTCGGTCGTGTTCGGCCTTGGGGATCCTGTGGCGTCAAGTCCAGCAAGGTAAGCGACCAGTGAGGCGGCCCTCTGGTCGGTCTTCCCTGCTGCCGGGGCCGGCGTTGTTCGCTTCTTTCTGGGTGTGAGGTCTTTTGCGCCGGTCGGCTTTCCAGGCTGCCCGGGTGCTCGCTCGTAGCGTTTGATCAGGTCGCCGCGTCGCCAGTAGCGCAGGTTGTGCGCGTTGATGCTGCGTGCCGTGAGGCCGAGGCGGTTGGCCTGGTCGGCGAACACGTCGACTGACACGCCCACCACCGCGGCGGCTTCGAAGTCGTCGAGGAGATCGTCGGCGGAGGCCTCAGGCTGTGGGGGAAGGGGCTGCCCAGCCTTGTGCGCCTCGATCGCTGCCGGATCCCACACGAGGTCTCGTCCTCGGTGAGGATTGAGCGGTTTCGGGAAGCCGGGCTTTTTGAGCACGTGCGCGTTGCGCAGCGTTCCCAGCGTGACGCCGCGGATGCGGGCGACGCCGGCTGCGTTCACGGGCTCGACGCCGGCTGGAATCACCCGCGGCGGTCCTTCCTCGTCGGCGATGGCGGCGAACCGCTCAGGGCTTCAGAGCGGCCGGACTACTCCGACCTATACTCAACACCACAGCGCCTCTCAAGGGCTGTAACCGGTCGGGGTCGGCGAGCTTCCACCGCGCGAGCGGACATCTCCGCCGGCCCCGATTTCTTGGCGGCGATCACCGGTGGTGCTCGCCAGCTTCGAGCCTGGCGTCCTCCCCGAGCGCGAGCAAGCCCAGGTGGCATGGTGGGACCGGCATTCAGAAACCTGCGTATCCAGGACCTGCGAGTTCCGGCCGTGCGGGAAAGCCGTCGGCGGACTCGCGGTGAGGGATGGAAGGGTTTCCGAGGTGGCAATCTTCCTGGTGACTGGCATCCAAGCGGCGGGCAAGTCCACGGTCGCACAGTTGCTTGCCGAGCAGCTGGAGAAGTCCGTGCACGTGCGTGGTGACCTGTTCCGGCGGATGGTGGTCAACGGCCGCGTGGAGATGGGACCTTCTGATCCGCCGGCTGAAGCGGTTCGCCAACTTCGCCTCCGCTACGCGCTCGCAGCTCAGGTCGCCGATGGATATGCCGACGCTGGTTTCAACGTGGTGCTGCAGGACATCGTGCTCGGCGCCTACCTGACTGACATGGTCACAGCGATCCGGACCCGGCCGTGCTACGTCGTGGTCCTCGCACCGAGTGCTGCTGTGGTGCAGGAGCGCGACGAGGCTCGCCGAGCGGCGCGGGGGAAGGTCGCTCACAGGCCGGGCGACGAAGGCGTGGCCGAGCTCGACGCGTACCTCCGTCGGGAGACGCCGCGCATCGGACTGTGGCTGGATACCTCGGAACTGACGGTCGAACAGACCGTCGAGGAGATCCTTGCCAGGGCCCCTGGCGAAGCCGCAGTCTGACAATTTCGGCGTCCAGGCGTAGGACTGTGGTGAACAAGGGCGTGGGGGCGGGGGAAATATACCGCCCCCCCCCCGCGGTGGGGGGTGCGGCCACGCCGGATTTTTGGGGGGGTTTCGTGTTGAGGGGGGGGTAGCGGGACGGGGCCAATAGGGGGGGGGGGGCCGGGG